>JANODP010000023.1:0-2569 GCA_031412755.1 Schlesneria sp.
CCGGGCCGCGTGACCATGCGGCGGCTCAACCGCAAGGAGTACAACAACACCGTCCGCGACCTCTGCTTCGTCGAGTTCTCGCCCGCCCAGGACTTCCCCTCGGACGACATCGGCCACGGCTTCGACAACATCGGCGACGTGCTGACGATGTCGCCGATCCTGATGGAGCGGTACCTGGCGGCGGCCGAGACGATCGTCAACAAGGCGATCCTCCTCGGCGAACCGCCCAAGCCACCGCAGCGGCATCTGGTCGCCACGTTCCTTCGCTCGACCAAGCAGGAGGAATTCCGCGAGGTCCAATTCCGTAGTCTGGAGGCCAACGGCAACCTGTCGACGACGCACAAGCTGACCGTTTCGGGCGACTACATTCTCCGCTTCCGGGGTTGGGGTCGGCAGGTCGGCGAGGAACCGGTGAAGGTCGCGTTCATGATCGGCGACACCGAAGTCGGCACCGCCGACGTCACGGCGACGGGCGACAAGAAGGGGACGTTTGCCGCGAAGCCGTTTCATCTCGAACCGGGCGAACACCGCGTGGCGATCGCGTTTCTCAACGAGTACACCGACGCCGAGATCGAAAAGTTGGAGGACGCGCAGCGGGCCTTGTTCGTCCAATTCTTCGAGTTGGAAGGACCGCTCGACATGATCCCGCCCTCGCACCGCAAATTGCTGGCCTGCGATGCGAAAAAGCCCAAGCCCGATCAAGCGCGCGAAGTGCTGAGTCGCTTCCTCGCGCGAGCCTACCGCCGGCCCGCGACCACGGCGGAAGTGGAGCGACTCGTCGTCCTCGCCACGACCGCTCAGGATGAGGGGTTGTCGTGGGAGGCCGCGATGCAGCGGGCGATGATGGTGACGCTCGTCTCACCGAAATTTCTGTTCCGACTGGAACTCGATGATCGGCCCGACAGCCCCGAGCCGCGGGCGCTCGATGAATTCCAACTCGCCTCGCGCTTGTCGTACTTCCTGTGGAGCACGATGCCGGATGACGAACTCTTCACGCTGGCGGGCAAGGGGGAATTGACGAAGAACCTCGACGCCCAGGTCCGCCGGATGCTGGCCGATCCCAAATCGAAGTCGCTCGTCGACAACTTCGCCATGCAATGGTTGCAGCTTCAACGATTGAAGACCGTCGCGCCCGATCCCAAACTTTTCCCGACGTTCAATGACCGGTTGCGTGCGGCGATGCTCAAAGAGACCGAACTCTTCTTCGAGGCGATCATTCGTGAAGACCGCAGCATCCTCGATCTGATCGACGCCGACTTCACGTTTGTGAACCGGACACTCGCGCAGCACTATGGACTGGAAGGGGCGATGAGCAAGCCCGAGGAAGGTGGTCAGCGCCGCCGACGCTCCGATCCCAACCGCGACCGCGAATTCGAGCGGGTGACTCTGCCCGACAAGTTGCGCGGCGGACTGCTGACGCAAGCCAGCATCCTCACGGTGACGTCCAATCCGACGCGCACGTCGCCGGTCAAACGAGGCCGCTGGATTCTGGAACAGATCCTCGGCGCACCGCCTCCGCCTCCTCCGCCGAACGTCCCGGAGTTGCCCGAGGGAGACAAAGCCCAACTGACCGGGTCGCTGCGCCAGCGGATGGAGCAACATCGCGCGAACCCCGCGTGCGCCAACTGCCACGCGAAGATGGACCCGCTCGGTTTTGCCTTCGAAAACTTCAACGCCATCGGCGGCTACCGTCAAAAGGACGGGGATTTCCCGATTGAAACGGCCGGAGTTCTCCCCGGCGGCAAGACCTTTCAAGGCCCGGTCGAGCTGAAGTCGATCCTGATGGAACAGCGCGCAAAAGTCGGACGCAACCTGACCGAGAAGCTGCTGACCTACGGTTTGGGCCGCGGTCTGGAGCACTACGACCGACGCCCGGTCATGAAAATTCAGGCCGCGTTGGACAAGAATGGCTACAAATTCTCGACGCTCGCGGTAGAAATAGTGAAGAGCGACCCGTTCCGAATGCGACGCGGAAGCGAGTGACGAGTAGTGATTTCATGGTGTCCCTGCCTTGTCCCCTCGCCCCCGTCTTCGGGGGAGAGGGTTAGGGTGAGGGGGCCGAGTGGTGAGTAGACTCTGATTTCAGAATGCGGACTTACACGCCGTGTGAAGCGGGATAGTGGCGAACGAATTGTTAGGCAGCAAACCACAAGGCACTTTTAATGACTGTACTTATGCAGGGTGGGGCATATACAAACCAAAAAGTCCCGCTTCGGCACATCGACAGCGAACAACTCCCACAGATCTTAAATCTACGCATCACAATTGAGACTCCAGACGGCAGGGTTGTTCGGGAAGAAATGCAGACGTACATCAAGCAAGCCCACAATATTCTTGATATGCCGGTCTACCGTTGCGACGACAAAGCATAGAAGCACAGCCTAACAAGCGGTTCGATCCGACGTGTGCCGCGGTCGGGTTTGGGGTAACATCAACGGTCACTCACGCGGCACACGCGGGTTACCCTGGGCGATATCCGGGCGTCTGCTGAGAAGAGGCCCCCCCCCCAACCCCAACCCCCCACAAACAGGATGAGAGGGGGGCACAGGGAAGAAAAAAAAAAAAAAAT
>JANODP010000024.1:0-21162 GCA_031412755.1 Schlesneria sp.
CCTGATCCGGCTGCCACGCCCGATACGTCTCCTCGCTCACACCAAGCCTCCTTGCCGAACATTCCATCGTTCCATCGACTCCGAAAACGGCATGCGATTCTATACCATCTTGTGCCGCTGGTTACGAAGACAGGCTCCTAGCGGCTTATGGCCAACAGCGCCGTGTCCGACAACTGCTGGCGTGTGCAGGCCGCTGCTCAATCCACTGATACCTGCCGACGTGCATCTTACAGCGTCCAGAGGATTTGTGAAGAGGCCGGGCTGGCCCTGCTTTGCCAAGTGCATAATTCTCTTTCGGAACGCCCTCTCGGATGGTCGGGATGAGTCACCGGCGAACATCGTGACGACTTGTGGCAGTGGCGTCATCCTCGACGAAACACGTCGGCGACCGGCGTGAAGCTGACGACCTTGTCGAGCGGGAACATCGGCCGGTGGCACTTGGTGTGACCGAGGCTTCGCACGTTCGCGCTCGTCGAGCCGGGGGCATCGACGTTGATCAGCTTCGCGCACCAGTCGGCAAACATGTGATGCTCGCAGTGCGGCGACTTCACCACGACGAGGTGGAAGTGCCGCGGGTCCTGCCCGTTGGCGTAGAACCACGACCGGTCGAAGAGGCTGACGGGGCGAGTCCCGACAACCAGCGTGAGGTTGTCAGCCTCCAGCACAGCCGTATCGCCCGCATCCCACGGCCAGCCGAACGACTCGCTGCGGAACCTGCCGTCCGAGAGCGATCTGACGCGAGCCTCCAGTTCGAGCGGCTGGAACCGGGCGGGATCGACCGCGCCGCCGATCGTCGTGCGGAGGGTCGCGCCGACACCGGCCGCGAAGGCTTGCCGCACGGCAGTCGGATCGACGATCGGAGCGAGCACGCGACCGCGATATCCCTGCCGCAGCACCTCGCGCACGATCGCGTTGCTGTCACCCGATGCGCCGGAACTGGTGGCATCGGCGGCGTCCATCATCACGACGGTGCCGGTCGCGACGTCCGCAGCGAGCCGCACGCTGTCGGCAAGACCCGTCAGCGGCACCTGCATCTTCTCGTGATGCTTCCAGAAGATATTGGTGAGTTCGGTCGCGTGGCGGCGCGCGGCTTCTTCATCACCGTCCATGACGACGAAGCTGTTGGTCCGCAGTTCGGGGACGTCGGTGAACGGATTGCCCCACATGACGGCCGCCGAGAGTCCGGTATCGCTCGACTCGATCTGCTGCGCCAGCCGGATGCACTCGCCGATCGAGCCGGTCTCAGTGATCAGTTCGTCACCGCGGACGAGCGCGGGAATCTTGACGCGCGCCGTAACGGGGCGGGCTCCGCGAGTGAGGATCTTCATCAGCACGTTTGCCGCGCGGGCACCAGTCTCGAAAAAGTCGACGTGCGGGTAGGTGTGATAGGCGACGACAGCGTCGCTGTGCTGAAGCATCCGGTCGGTCAGGATGCCATGCAGATCGAGCGACACGACGAACGGAATCGTCTCCCCCAGAATGCGTCTCGCCTCCGCCAGCAAAAAACCTTCGGGATCGTCCTCGCCTTCCGCTTGCATGGCTCCGTGCATCGAGAAGTATGCGGCATCGACCGGACCGCTACCGGTTCTGCCCGCATCGGAGAGGCCGCCGAGGAATTCGTCGCAGAGGCGATGAAAGCTGTCGGTGCCGAGAAGTCCGCCCGAGGTGTTGGCGCTCGCACCAAACGCCGGAAGAAGTTCGACGCGCTTGTCGGCGTCGAACACGCTGAGCGCGCCGCCGACTTCTTCACGAACCCGGCGGTGATGATCGAGCAGATTGACTCCGCGAATGACGCGGAAGTCCTCGAACCGACTCCGAGCCGGGCTGAACGACGAGACTTCCTGCTTGCACTCGGCCACCAGAATTCGAGGCATGCGGATCTCCTCAGCCCGGATCGAAACACGCGGGTCTCGTTACACCCCAGAAGTCTTGTCGCCGGACAGGAGTGGCGAATGAGCCACAATTGCGCAGAACAAAATCCTCACCCTTCGTTGCCTTCTTTCGCTTCTGTTCTCAGATCCTTTGGACAGAAGCTAACGATGGCAACGAAGGATGAGGTTGTCAACAGGAATGCCCCATCGTCATCACCGGTTGAACAGAAAGGCCGGGCTGTTGATGAGCGCCCCCATCAGGTCTGGGGCTCCGTCGGCGAGGCCACCGGGCGGCACAGCGCGACTCACTTCGGATTGCCCGCCTGAGATTTCGTCGACGGACACGTCGTTGAATTACCGCGCGTCACTCGCATGGACGAGACCTTGCCTGCCAAGCCCATTCCATTGTTGATATTCAGGACCGCCGGCCCCGTGACCAACTCCGTTCCATGGGAACCCGCCTTGAAGTCGTCGTTGTCGGTCATGTAGCACGAATACCCCAGAGGGACATACACGGCTTGTATTTCATCGTTTGGAAACGGAAGGTCTGAATAACCACCTCGCCCCTTGTAGCTATAACATCCAAGGCTCACCAGCCATTGGTTGCCAGCACCATTCCAGCCGTAGGCATCCTCGTACGCGATGACCTGCAACTGATCCTCGGCAGGCGCCTTCAGTTTGTAGTTGTAAAACGCCGCAAACTGGACTTTGAGCGCCGACATCAACGAGACCTGCATTGAATTCTCGCGATTGGTACTCCCACTCCAAACCCTCGAAAGATAGCCGCGTGAAAAGACGGTCTGCGTCAGGTCACCGTTTTTCAGATTCGTGTCATGAATGTTATAGAACACAACCGATCCGCTGGTTTCGTTTGTGAACCCGCTGGGAACATCATTGATATCATTGAGTGTCGAAGTGTCGGGGGCGGCAAAGCAGACCGCGTTGGCGTTCTTCGTGTAGTCACTCTGTTGCGAGTTCTGGCCGGTCAAGGCGAAGATGTAGGTATTCTTTTTCGTTTCGTTCGTTCCGGTCGTCATGGCCTCCATTGTCGGCCAGGCACCGTGTTGAGCGGCATCGCGCAGGTTCGAGTACGACGACTTCAGGCTTGACGGCTTATAAATACTCCCGCTGGGAATGACCGACGTGATTTGTGAATCCAACTGAGTCCCGTCCGCCCCCGTGGTGAATCCACCCGATTTCAGATCCAAAAATATGGTAATGACTTGTCCCGGATTGCGATCCGCCCAATCCTTGACCGCCTTGAGGCACACCGTCATCGAGTAATTGTAATTGCCGTTATCGACGGCGCAGTTGTTGGGGTTCTTGATGACATGATAGACATCGAACGTGCCGGTGTCTCCGTTGGGATGAATATCGAGTTCGATCGACGTCGTGTAAGGAAGCACGTCTGTCAGGCTTGGAGCGACATCGCGACTGTATGAATTGTGAGATGCCACCCGAAACAGATCATTGTACTTGGGCGAGTCCGCCCCAAACGCCGGTATTACCATCAAGGCGCACGCGAGAAAACCTGCAAAAAGCGGCTGTGACCTCATTTCCAGTTCCTTCAATGTGTTGAAAAGATCGAGACCCAGGGATGCCCCTCATATGGTGAGGATAAATCATCAGAGCCGCGCATGCAAATCATGCATTGGACATGGGTTTTGAAGCCGTAGCCACGGCATATTGTTTTCGCCGGGTGCTGGAAACGAGTGGCGAATGCACCACGATCGCGCAGAAAAATCCTCACCCGGCTTGGCCTTCGTTCGCTGTTGTTCAATGGAACCAAGAACTGCGGCAAACGAAAACCACGCCGGGTGAGGTTGTCAGAAGCAATGCCTCAGCGTCATCACCGGTTGAACAGGAACGCCGGGCTGTTGATCAGAGCCCACATCAGATCTTGGGCTCCGTCGGCGAGGCCGTTGGCGGCGAGATACTTTTCGCCCTGCTGACGCTCGACGTCGGTCGGCATGCGGTTGAAGACCGACAGGTAGATTTCCTCGACCATTTTCGCCGGTTCGGCTTTGGCCGCGATTTGCTTCGCGATCAAACCCTGCGGGTGGACGAGGGCCTCGGAGATCGTCGGGCCGTTGATCAGCGTCAGCGTCTGCGCGAGGCTGACCTCGGACGACCGCTCACATTCGCACGGCGATTCGCGCGGGGCACGGCCGAACATGTCGAGGAACGAGATCGCTCCCGAGGCATCGGGGAGTTGCGAGGCATGGAAGCCGCCCGGAACACCCGGCAGGTTTGTGGGAGCACCGGTCGCGGTCATGATCGCGTCGAACAGTTGCTCGGCGGCGAGGCGGCGTGGCGTGGCGTGCGAATAGTTCGTGTCGTCGTCTTCGTTCCATTGGTGCGTCACAAAAGTGCGCTGGTACGTGTGCGAGTTCGTGATCGTGCGCAGCAGATGCTTGAAGTCAAAGCCATGCGCCACGAAGTCACTCGTCAGCGCGTCAAGCAGTTCCGGGTTGCTGGGCGGATTGCTGAGACGGATGTCGTCGACCGGGTCGATGATCCCCTTGCCGTTCAGATAGCTCCAGTAGCGGTTGGAGAGGCTCTTGGCGAAGTACGGGTTCTCTTTCGCGGTGAGCCATTTGGCCAGCTTGATGCGCGGCACGTCGCTCGACAGATCGACCCCGTCGAGTTGGAACGGGAAGATCGCGGCTGCGGGCTGACCGGTGCCGGCGTGAGTCACCAGCGCGGGCGACCGCATGTCGTAGATGACCTCTTCCTCGCCCTTCTTGCCCCCCTTGCGGCCGACTCCGCCGAAGAACGACGAGAGTTGGTAGTACTGTGTCTGCGTCCATTTCTCGAACGGATGGTCGTGGCACTGGGCACAGACGAACCGCGTGCCAACGAAGACCTGCGTCATGTTTTCCATGAGTTCGCGCGGTTCGCGGGCGATGCGGTAGTAGTTGGCGGGCGGGTTTTCGAGCGTGCTGCCGCTGGCCGTCATCAGCTCGTAGACGAACTCGTTGTACGGCTTGTTGGTCGCGATCCCCTGACGAATCCAGTTGCGGAAGGCCCACACCCCCTGCTCGTTGATGAACTTGCGGTTCGAGAGCAGCAGGTCGCTCCACTTCAGCGTCCAGTGATCGACGTAGGCGGGCGAGTCGAGCAGTTGGTCGATCATCGCGGCACGCTTGGTCTTCGAGTCTCTGGCGTCGGTGAGGAACGCCCGCGTCTGGTCGGCTGTGGAAGGCAGCCCCGTCAGATCGAGGGACACGCGGCGGAGGAAATCGGCATCGGTGCAGAGATCGGCCGACTGAATCTTGAGCTTCTTCAGTTTGTTGTTGACGTGCGTGTCGATGAAGTTGAACTCGGGCGAGTCCTTCCAGGCGTAGCCCTCGCGCGTGCCGACGACGACGACCGTGTTCGACGCATACGTTCCCTCGTACCTCACCAGGATCGACGACTCGCCGCGCCGGATCGCCTTGACCTGACCGGCCGGACTGATGGAGGTGACTTCAAAATTGCTCGATTCGAAGATCGCATCGCGCGACACGTCGCGGGTCGTTCCGTCGGCGAACGTTGCCACGACAAGCATCTGCTGCTTTTGCCCCGACCGATCGAGAACCGGGTTCTTGGGCAGGATGTCGAGCTTCACCGGACGGGTCGCCTCGCTGAATTTGCAGCCTTCAGCGATCCACTGGTGGACGATCTTGTACGCGCGAGACTCTTCATCAAACAGAAAGCCCCCCTCGTGCGGCACCCCCTGCGTCGGCTTGAGCAGCATCAGACTGTCGCTCGGATTGGCGCGGTTGAAGCGGCGGCCGGAGACATCGTCCACAAGTGCCCGGTAATCGTAAACCGGATCGTAACCGCGCAGACTCAGCTTGAAGCCCTTGCGTCCCGCTTGTGCCCCGTGACACGTTCCCGCATTGCAGCCCACCTTGGCCATGATCGGCTCGACATCGCGGATGAAGTCGGTCGCACGCGGCGTGACGTCCTTGATCTCAACGGGCACCTTGACTGTCTGGCCGCCCGCCGCGACGACCAGTTCGGTCGAGCCCACCGCCACCGGCACGGCATAGCCGTCCTTGTCGACTGTGATCTGCGGTCCGCCGGCGGTGCGAGTCGCCGTCTCGGAGAGATCGACCAACTTGCCATCGGCCGTCTGTCCGAAGACCAGCACGCTGCGCGCATCGCGCACGTCGCTGAGCGTCAGGCGATCGGGAATCGTCTGCAGTTTGACGATGGCCGGTGCGTCCTGCGCCTGAGCCACCGGTGACACGGGCTGACCGGCAGCCAAAGCCGCTGCCAACGATCCGAAATACAAAGCCAGTTTCATTTGAGCGACTCCCTTGGGCGGTGCGATGGATTGCTGATGGATTGTTTCAGTTTGTGGGGCTGGAGTCGATGGACTGTCACGATTCGACTTTCGCCGACGATTGTCGAGCCAACTCGGCTCGCAACCGAGCGACTTCGGCTTCGGCAGCCTGACGCGCTGCGGCTTCCCTTTGACAGGCGGCTTCGGCGGCCCGGCGCGCTTCGACTTCGACTTGTCGGGCCGATTCGGCAACTTGTCGGGCCGATTCGGCGGCCTGGCGCGCTTCCCGTTCTTGCAGTGCCACCTCCCCGCCGGTCAGCAGCCGTTCGCCGGTGGACACCATGTCGAACTCGATGTCGTGATCCGACAGCGACAGCAGCATCCCGAGTTCGGTGCTCAGCAATCGACCGGCGGCATCGGGGATGATCCGTTCATAGGCCCCGCCCACCAGCCGGTAGCCCTGCAATGGCGGGGCCAGGTAGTCGCGTTCCGGATCGAAGATGAAATACTCCTGGACTCCGAGCTGCGCGTACAAGGCGGGCTTGACGGTGGCGTCCTTCTTGCGTGTCTTGCGAGACGTCGTTTCGATGACGACATCCGGAGCCTTTTGCTCTTCCCACAGTTTGTAAATCCGGCGTTCTCCCGGCGCGACGCCCTTCGCCACGAAGGCGTCCGGGACGATGAACTTCAGTGGATTTCCCTCTTCGTAGTACAGCAGCAGATCACCCGAGACATACACCTGCTGACCGGCGTAGTAGCGGCTGAGAATCTCAATGTGGCGGACCATCGCGTTGCGGTGTCGATCGGTTTCGCCCATCGGCTTACCATCGCTTTCCGGATACCGCACCGCCTTGGCTTGCAGGGTGGTGGACATGACGAAGTGCTCCTGCTGCGATGAACCGACTTACTTGCCAGCCACTGCGGGCGTGATCGTGACCGGAACGAACTCTTTCACCAGGGCACCCGTCTCGGCGTCAAACAGCCGGACGACGCCGTCGAGGCCGCCCGTGGCGACCTGTTTGCCGTCGGGCCGAAACGCCACGGCGAAGACTCCCGCCGGGTGACCCTTCAATTCGTGGAGCGGTGCTTCGGTGTCGGTCTTGTAAATGCGGGCCGCTCCGCTGGTGGCGTTGCTGCTGCCGACGACAAACCGGGTGCCATCGGCGTTGAATTTGAGGCTCACCACGCGGCCGGTCAGTTTTGTGTAGCTGCGGAGCTTGTTGAAGTCGTCCCCGATCTGGCGGGCCTGCGTGCGAAAGATCTTGTAGAGCTTCGGCTCGCCGTCCGCGCCGCCGATCAGCAGTTGCTCCTCTTTCGGATGGCGCTGAACGGTCATGATCCCGCCCTTCAGGGCACCAGGTGTGATGCTCGTGATGTTGTCGATGAACTGCGAGGTCTTGAGTTCGGTGAGCTTCATCGACATGTCGCGGCTGATGCTGATGACGTGGTCGTTCTTGAGCGAGAACGCGGTGCCGTAGACGAGGTCCGAGTGAGCATCCATCGACATCACCTGCTTGCCGTCGGCAACCTGGATCGCGCGCACGCGGTTGTCAAACGTGCCGAACGACAACAGCGAGCCATCGTCGTTGAAGCAGGCTCCGTAGAGCGTGTCGAAGCCGACGGTGTCGGATCGCAGCAACTCCCGCTTCGCCACGTCCCAGAACTGAATCTCACCGAACAGCGACGGCGCACCGCCCACAGCGGCGAGCTTCGTCCCGTCGGGCGAGAAGCGGATCGAGTTGATCTTCGGTGAGCGGCCGACCAACCGGGCCACCACTTCGCTGCCGTCGGCCTTATGCAGCAGCACCTCGTGATAGCCCGAGACCGCGAGCAGCGTGCTGTCGGGCGAGAACTCCAGGGCCGTGATCACAGGAGACGCGGTGTAGACGGGCGGCTTCGTGGTCGAGACATCGTCCTTCGCCGCCGCCGGCGTGTCGTCGGTCCCTCCCTGCGCGATCCAGTTCCGAATCGTCTCGATCTGCTTGGCGGAGAGGGGGTCGGCGTTCAGCGGCATCTCGGGCTTCTCGCCGGAGATTTGCTTCACGATGTAACTTTCATCGGGCTTCCCTGCGATGAAACTCGCGCCGTTCTCGCCTCCCTTGAGAAACGACTCATACGAAATGAGTTGCAGGTTCCCGCCCTGCTTCGACGGCTGATGGCATCCCGAACAGTGGCGCTGAAGAATCGGACGGACATGCCGATAGAAACTGACTTTGGGAACCTCGGGCTTCGCCTCCTGAGCCGCGACAACTCCCGCGATCGAGGCGGTCGCGAACAACACCCAATTGGCCAGCAGTGTGCATCGAAACATGGTCAGAATCCCGTGGAGCAGTGGGCGGGTGGGCAATCTCAGGCGAGGTCAACCAGCGGCAGGTGCATCAAAGATAGCTTGTCGGTAGCGGCGGCGTAAAGCGGCGAGAACAAATCCAGTCGCCAACCTCAAAGTTCGTCGGCCGTCGGCCCGGTGCGGCAGATCGGATTGTATCGGTCGAACCGAGGCGAGCGAGAGGGGCAAGCCTCTGGGTGCCTTGTCCGACCAGGCACCAGCCGGTTGACACCGGCCGCTCGCCAAGAGCAAGGGTCGGAATCAGGAGCCCTCAAAACGACGGCACCCCGGAGACCGCGCGGTGCCGGGGTGCGATGCGGTGCGAGCATCAACTCCAAAAATTCTCGCCATGCAGATTCATCGACGGCTGGGTTTGAACTTCGATGTCGCCGTTGACTTGCAACTGACAGGCCAGTCGCAAGTCGGACTCGTGGCCCAGACGGGCGAAGAACGTCATCGGATGAGCGATCATCGAGACCTTCTCGAAGGCGCTTTGTTTCGTGCAGTTCTCCAATCCCTTTTTCACGATGACCTTGCAACTGTTGCACAAGCCGTTGCCCAGGCAATTCAAATAATTGTGCGGAAACGGATAGAGTTGCACGCCCGCCTTGATGGCTGCCTTGCGCAGGTTGGCTCCGGCGGGAACTTCGATGGTTTTCTTCTCGTTGACGAAGGTGATGGTCGGCATTTCGACGCGGTTCCTGGGACAGAGATTTCAAGGGATCATTCAGGGGTTCAACGGCCTCGCGGGATAATAAAGGCCATCGACGGTGGCCTGCAAGTCGGCAATGCTTGTGTGCGGCCACCGCTTCGCGTTGAATACCGCCGACGAAATGACTCGCCCAGAACCGAGACGAGCCGCCAGAGCCAGACGGGCAGGAGTGCCCGTCCCCCAACCAATAACGAATGAGGACGAAATGGACATTCGCAGAGGACATGCCGCGTGGACGCAGGTCGAAGCCGACTGGCTGGTCATCCCGGTGACCGAGCCGGTCGAGATCGCCGGGCAACTCGGTCAATTGGATCAGGCTCTCGGGGGAGTGGTTGCGCGGTTGAAGGAGGCGGGCGACCTGACGGGCAAGCTGGCGGCCACCGTCACCCTGCGGGGAATCTCTGGAATCGCGGCGTCGCGCGTGTTGTTCGTTGGGCTGGGGAAGGCCGACGAATTGTCGGCCGGTCGGCTCGACAAGGCACTCGTCACGGCGGCTCGTGCGGTTTCAGACAAGAAGGAGACGCGCGTTGCCTTCTCCGTGCCGGAGGCTGCGGTCGGAGCGATCTCGCCCGCGGAGTTCGCCGCCGCCGCTGCGACCGCCGCCCAGATTGGCTCGCTCGGACAAGACCTCTTCCGCGCGGAACGGAACCGGTTTCCATTCGCCTCGGCCACGATGGCGTCTCCCACCGGCAAGCCCGCCGACATGGATGCCGCCATCGCGCGCGGCCGCATCGTGGGACAGGCGATCAACCTGACTCGCGATCTGGTCAACCGCCCGGCGCAGGAGATCACTCCCATCGGATTCGCCAAACGGGCGGAGGCCGTGGCCGCCGACTGTGGGCTGCGCTGCGAAGTCTTCGATCAATCGCGGCTCGAACAGGAGCGGATGCGTTCGATGCTGGCAGTGGCTCAGGGGAGCCCGCAGCCGCCGCGCATGGTCATCGTCGAACATGACGGTGGCGGCCCGAGTGCCCCGCGGCTGGCACTCGTTGGCAAGGGAGTCACGTTTGACAGTGGCGGTCTCTCGCTCAAACCAACCGATGGCATGCTGACGATGAAGTGCGACATGGCCGGAGCGGCGACGGTGCTCGGTGCGATGTCGGCCATCGCGCGGCTGAAACTGCCCGTCAACGTGGTCGGCTACATGGGGTTGGTGGAGAACATGACGGGCGGAGCCGCCTACAAACTGGGCGACATTCTGACGGCCCGCAACGGCGTGACGATTGAAGTCTTGAACACCGACGCCGAAGGACGACTCGTGCTGGCGGACGTGCTCAGCTACGCCGTCGATGCGGGCGCGGACCGCATCGTCGATCTGGCCACATTGACGGGAGCCTGCGTCGTCGCGCTGGGCGAAGACGTCGCGGGAGCCTTCACCAACAATCAGGCCTGGTGCGACAGCGTTCTCGCGGCGGCGAAGTCATCGGGCGAGGACGTGTGGCAACTGCCGATGTGGGAGTTGTACGACGATCTGATCAAAGGGGACGTCGGCGACATCAAGAACACCGGCGGTCGCTGGGGTGGAGCGATCACGGCCGCGCGCTTCCTGCAACGCTTCGTTGCGGAGAAGCCGTGGGTTCACCTCGACATCGCCGGACCGGCCTTCGCCTCGGCAAACAAGCCGCACCGCGAAGGGGGAGCCACCGGATACGGGGTGAAGTCGTTGATCGAACTGGCTCGCAACTTCCGTTGATTGTCGGAGGATGGGCACTCCTGCCCGTCCGCTCTGCAACACCAAACTCGGACGGACAGGAGTGCCCATCCTCCGATCAGTTGCCGTTCGGCATGCCGCCCCAGCCGAGTTTTCGATGCAGCGTCGCGTAGTAGCTGTGGTCGGGCAGTCGGGCGAGTTGGAAGCTGACGGGGGCCTGCTTCACCTCGACCCGGTCGCCCGTTTGCAGCGGACGCTTGATCTGGCCGTCGATGACCAGGGTCGTTCCCTCGGGGCAGTCGGGGACGGTCAACGAGTAGACGCTGTCGGCTCGATCGACGAGCGGACGATTCGTCAGCGTGTGCGGACTGATGGGCGTGATGACGAACGCTTGCAGGTCTTGCCGCAAGAGCGGGCCTCCCGCCGCGAGGCTGTGCGCCGTCGAACCGACCGGCGTGCTGAGGATCAACCCGTCGCAACCGTAGGTTGTCACCGCCTCGCCGTTGATCGCGAGGTCGATCCGCAGCATCCGCAGCGCCGCACCCGAATGAATCGCCACCTCGTTCAGTCCCAGATGCGTCTCATGCGAGCCGTCCGCTCGAGACAGCCGGCACAAGTACATCAGATGCCGACTGACGGTGAACTTCCCCGCATGAATCTCGCCAAAGCGGTGTTGAAACTCTTCCGGCGAGAGATCGGCCAGAAACCCGAGCCGTCCGAGATTGACCCCCATGATCGGCAGTTGCTTCGCGCCGAGTTGGCGGCACGTTCGCAGGATCGTGCCGTCACCACCGAGGACCAGGACGAGGTCCACCTGTCGCCGACCGAGCTTCAGCTTGTCGGGAGTGCCGACGACCGTCAGCTTCACTCCCGGCTGGTGCGACAGAAAGCTCGACAACTCCGCGCAGATCTGCGCGACACGCGGCGTGTCATCACGAATCGTCATGATCAGCCGCAGTGCCTGGTCCGACATCGCCCGCCCTCAATTCAGTGACCGCATCTCGGCGCATCATAGTCGCGGCGACAGGGCGCGGGCAAAGACTCTCTCCCACGGACACGGATGCATCCGCAGTGGACGTGCCCTAACCATCCCGCTCCGGACCTCCGAAGTGCAGTGACCTCGGGAGTGAGGTGACAAGACGCGCGACCAACCCCGCGTCGCGGGCGAAGAGCGAAACAATCCCCGCGGCTGCAGCCCGTCGGCGACAGTTAATATTCCTTGGCGTTGATCCACTTCATCATGCGGCGGAGTTGCTTGCCAACTTCTTCGACCGGATGAGACCGTTCGCGCCGCTTGATCGCCTGAAAGCTGGCCTGGTTGGCCTTGTTCTCCAGGATCCATTCCTTGGCGAACTGGCCGGACTGGATTTCGTGGAGGATTTTTTTCATCTCGGCCTTGGTCTCGGCGGTGACGATGCGCGGACCACGCGTGTAGTCGCCGAACTCGGCGGTGTTCGAGACGCTGTAACGCATGTAGTTGAGACCGCCCTGATAGAACAGATCGACGATCAGCTTCAGTTCGTGCATGCACTCGAAGTAGGCCATCTCGGGCTGGTAACCCGCTTCGGTGAGGGTCTCGAACGCTGCCTTGATCAGGGCACTCACGCCACCGCACAGGACGACCTGCTCGCCGAACAGATCGGTCTCGGTCTCTTCCGCGATTGTCGTTTCGATGACGCCGCCGCGCGTCCCGCCGATCCCCTTGGCATACGCCAGTGCCAACTTGCGGCTGGTGTCGGAGGCACCCGGCGACAGGGCGATCAGGCTCGGCACGCCGCCACCTTTTTCATATTCGCTGCGGACCAGATGGCCCGGTCCCTTGGGGGCGACCAGGGCACAGTCGGTTCCCGCCGGAGGGATCACCTGACCGAAGTGCAGGTTGAACCCGTGCGAACACATCAGCAGCGCGCCCGGCTTGAGGTTCGGCTTGATGTCGTTCTTGTAGGCGTCGCCCTGAACTTCGTCGGGAAGCAGGATGTTGACGAGATCGCCCACCTTGGTGGCTTCGGCGAGCGACACAGGCTTGAACCCGTGGCTGACGGCGAGGTCGTAGTTCTTGCTGCCGGGACGCTGTCCGATGACCACGGTGCAGCCGCTGTCGCGCAGGTTCTGAGCCTGCGCGTGTCCCTGACTGCCGTAGCCCAGAATGGAAATCGTCTTGCCCTTCAGCAGGGACAGATCGGCGTCATCGTCGTAGTAAACCTTCGCAGCCATCGTGGTTCTCGTCTCGGTTGAAAAAGGGAGGTTGTTCGGAAATCCGGAAATCCGGCAAGCGGACAGTCAGTGATTCGATGGGAATCGGCGGGTTGCACCACGAGTCTTTCATGGGCGGTTAGCCGTTCGATGCGGCCGATTCGTAGGTCGGCGGCGGCTGCAGAGCGGCATCGATGGAGAGCGCGGTCTCGCGTGACAGCGCCACCCGGCCGGTGCGGACCATCTCAATGATGCCGAATGGTCGCATCAGGTCGATGAACGCGGTCAGTTTGTCCTCGGAGCCGGAGATCTCGACGATCACGTGGCCGGCACCGATATCGACAATCTTGCCCCGGAAAATGTCGACCATCTCGCGAATTTCGGTCCGTGCGCCGGGAGCCGTCGCCACCTTGATCAGCATCAGGTCCCGTTCGACCACGGACTGATTCTGGTAATCGACCACCTTGACGACGGTGATGATCTTCTCGAGCTGCTTGCGGACCTGATCCAAAACCTTGTCGTTCCCCGCGACCACAAACGTGACCCGGGAGAACTCCGGTTTTTCGGTCTCGCCGACCGCCAGACTTTCAATGTTGAACGCGCGTGAGGCGAGCATCCCCGAAATGTGGGCGAGGACCCCCGGCTGGTTCATCACCATCGCGGACAGAACATGCTTCATCGACAAGGAGCTTTCCAAACAAAAGTCGCGCGGTTGGCAGCAGACGTCGCTTCGTTGGACTGACCGCCAACGACGACCCGCCGCGAACAAGGGGGCACATGGTATTCGTCGTTTGGAGCGCACACAAGGAAGCTGTGCCGATGAGAGCGTGGCGGTCTTCGACAATCGCGGCTGGCGAGCAATCGACCCGTCACAATCGGGCGAACCAGACCTGTGACGCAGTGCGGTCGCGCCTGCGGATTGCTCAAGTCCGCACTGTCAATCGGACCGTGACGTCGAGAAGCACGACTGCGACTGAAGGGCGGGAAAGCGGTCTCGGTAGAGCCAGCGTTCCCACCAGCGAGCGGCTCGCAACCTCGGGTCATCGGCGGCGACGGTGTGCTGCTTGCCTCGACGAGTCACCAACTTCAACGAACCGTCCGAGAGAATCTCGGAGACCGCCCAGTACTTGTCGATCTGGTACGAGTACCAGTCGCCGTGTTGGGCCGGGTGGACGTCTTGAGCGCGCGGACCAGGTGCCGTACTGGTCTTGCAGACTCGATAGATAACCGGGTCTCCCGGCTTCAATTCCAGATGCATGTCTGTTTGCCCTTACAGCCAAGCAACAAACCGCGAAATCGACGAACACCGACAACATTAGGCGCAATTGACAGTTGTGACAAGACGGGTTCTCGAAATTATTGGACTTACGTCAGAAAATGATGTCCGGTGGGACGGGCCATCTCACCACCCGGCGATCCACGTTGTTCTTGAACCATTCCCTCAATCGAGTCGAATCGAGTATGTATTCGCTCGTCGGCAGGTCGGCGTGGACAGGAGACCCGCGCCGCTCGCCGCATTCCCTCGACCCACCATCCACGACCCACTTCTTCCATCGAGGCCGCCATGACGGAACGGATTCTGAGCATCTCGGGTTTGCGAGGCATCGTCGGTGACGGCCTTGATCCCGAATACGTCACGCGGTTCGCCGCGTCGCTCGGGACGATGCTGAACGGCGAGTCGGTCGTCTTGTCGCGAGACGGGCGTTCGACCGGTGAAATGCTGCGGCATGCGGTCCTGGCGGGACTCTTGGGGACGGGCTGCAAGGTCCACGATTTGGGAATCGCCTCGACGCCGACGTGCGGCGTGATGGTGACGGCCCTCGGTGCCGCGGGCGGCTTGCAACTGACGGCCAGCCACAATCCGATCGAGTGGAACGGGCTGAAGCCGTTCTCGGCGCAGGGCTCGGTGCTCGACAAGGCCCTCGGTGAGAGTTTGCTATCCGTGCTGAATGGCTCGCCCGCGTATCGGCCGTGGGCGGGGCTCGGCTCGGTCGAAGTCGTTGCCGATCCCAACAGCGAACATCAGCGGCGAGTCTTCCAACTCGTCGATGTCGCGACGATCAAAGCCAAACGCTTCAAAGTCGTGCTCGACTGCAATCACGGATCGGGGTCGGTCCTCGGCCCGAAGCTGCTGCGAGACCTGGGTTGCGAAGTGATCGTGATGGGAGACGCCGCGGACGGCCAGTTCGAGCATCCGGCCGAGCCGCTGAAGGAAAACCTCGCGTCATTGATGTCCGCCGTGATGACGCACGGCGCGGATGTCGGCTTCGCGCAGGATCCCGATGCCGACCGGCTGGCCATCGTCGACAACACCGGCCGCTACATTGGTGAGGAACTGACGCTCGCCCTGTGTGCCGATCATGTCCTCTCGCGCCGCAAGGGACCGGTCGTCGTGAACGGCTCGACCAGTCGAGTCACCGCCGATCTCGCGGCCAAACACGGGTGCGAATTCCATCGCTCCCACGTCGGTGAGGCCAACGTCGTCTCGAAGATGCGCGAGGTCCATGCCACGCTGGGAGGCGAGGGAAACGGAGGGGTCATCGAACCGCAGGTCGGATACGTGCGAGACAGCTTCGTCAGCATGGCCTACGTGCTGGATGGCCTCGTCGCGCGGCAGACTTCGCTGGACACCTGGGTCGATACGCTGCCGAAGTACACGATCGTGAAGGACAAACTTCACTGCCCGCGCGAACGAGTCGATCGCGCCTGCGCGGCTCTCAGGTCGGCGTATGGTTCCGCCACGGCGACTGAAGGAGACGGTTTGCGACTCGACTGGCCCGATCGCTGGGTCCAGGTTCGGGCGAGCAACACCGAGCCGATCATCCGAGTCATCGCCGAAGCCCCGGACGACGCTCTCGCCAAGTCCCTCTGCGCCGAAGCGGTCGGCCTGGCGAAACGCGCCGTCGAATACGGCGAGCGGCAGAAACAAACCGACTTGCCAATAGAAGCCTGACGCGCAAGCGAAGGATGCTCGGTGACTCATCCTTCGCTTGCGCGTCAGGCTTCCATTTTTGGTCAGACATTTCTTGCCGCTCGCCGAATGCGACTTGCTGTCTGAGCCCGGTTTCGGTCAAGCTGAGCATGTCTTCACCGTCCACCGAGGGCAGTCATTTGTCACCCGCAACACCCACAGCCCCCGAAACGCTTCGCGCCCGGCCTCGCCGCTGGCTGAGTCGTCTGTGGGTGCGAGTCTCTCTCGTCTTGCTGCTGTTCTTCGCGATCAGCCTCTTCGCGTGGTGGCTGCCGAGACGGACGATGGTTTCGGTCTGGTGGAATGGCGGCTCCGTCACTTGCGACAAGGACCGCCTACGCGCTGTTGCGGCACTCGAGTGGATCGACACGACCAGAGGAACTTGGGTCTGGAAACACTTCGCCACGGTCTATCGACTTCTGGGGTGGATGCGCACCGACATCGAGGTCGATTGGGTCACTTTGAGTGACTCGAAAGTCACCGATGATTGGTTGGTCCGATTGAATCGCTTCCCCAAACTCGAAGGTGTCACGCTGCACGACCGGCAGCTTGGTGTCGGACTGCGGGAACTTCGCGGCTGCCTGACGTTGAAAGAAATCAACATCAGGTCCGTATCGGACCGGCACCTTGTGGAACTGCGGCGGCTGCCACAGGTTGAGTCGCTGATCCTGTGGGAACCGCAACCGGGTGACATCGGGCTGGAATCGCTGACGGTGCTTTCGAAACTCAACTCGTTGTTCATTGCGAACAGCAAGTACACCGACGAGGTGTTGGGCGCACTGCCAGAATTGCCATCGGTGGAATCGTTCACTGTCCAAGACTGCGTTGGCTTCGTCGATGACGACTGGCGGCATTTGCACCGACTCCCGCGCCTGAAGTATCTCGACATCGTGTGCCGAAAGGCGTTGTTGGGAGATGTCGCGTTGGAACACCTGTCTCAACTGCACCGCCTCGAAACGTTGGCACTTCGGACACCTTGGAAAGACGTGACCGATGAGGGCTTGGCGAAGCTGGCTGCGATGAAGTCGCTCAAGACAATCATGGTCTTGGGATTTCAATGCTCACCCGGTCAACTTCAGCGATTGCAGAAGGCATTGCCAAACTGCACGATCACCGTGCTTTGAATGCTTGTTGAGCAAAGGACATCGCACCATGAGTCGCTCGAACACCGGTGGGGCACGCAGGCCGGCCTCGAAGTTCCCGCACTTGCGGAAGAAGATGCAGAAGAACGTGGTCTTGAAGAATCTGGCGACGAAGGGTGGCCCGCCAAAGGCTCCAAAGGGGAAGAAGCAGCCATGAACGAGACGCGATTCGGGGATCAACTCAATCGGCGTGACATCCTGCGAGCGTCGATGGCGGCGTTGGGAGTGGGACTGTTTGCGGGGCGAGCATCTCACGCCGCCGAAGCTCCCCCATTCGAGATCGTCGATCAGGCACGGGTCATCAGTTGGAAGCCGCCCCTCTATCACGGCTGGCCGACCCTGTCGCGGCGGAAGAATGGCGAGTTACTCCTCGTCTGGTCGGGCGGGCGCGAGTCGCATGTTTGCCCGTTTGGGCGGGTCGAGTTGATGCGGTCTCAGGACGACGGCCGAACGTGGCGCTGGCCGCAGGTGCTCATTGATGGTCCGATCGACGAGCGCGATGCGGGTGTGATCGAGACCGCGAAGGGATCGATTCTCGTCACGACATTCACATCGCTGGCGTATCAACCTCTGCTGGAGAAGGCCGAGAAACTCCAGCCCGGTCAGCCGGGTGCGTGGGAGGATCTCAAGCTGCGGGAGTGGCGGGCGGTCCATCATCGGATCACGGCCGAGCAGCGGCAGGCGGAACTCGGAACATGGATGGTCCGCTCGACCGATGGCGGCGTGACGTGGTCCGCGCGGTATGCCGTGCCGGTCAACAGTCCTCACGGTCCGATTCAACTGACCGACGGCCGGCTGCTCTACTGCGGAGTCGAACTGTGGAAGCCGGAACGTCGCGTCGGCGTCTGCCAGTCCTCGGATGACGGCCTGACGTGGGAGTGGCTCGCGACCATGCCGACTCGACCCGGCGACGATCATCGGGAGTACCACGAACTGCACGCGGTCGAGACCACCCCCGGGAAACTGATCGCTCACATCCGCAACCACAACGCTCCGAACGCGCGCGAGACGCTGCAAGCCGAATCGACCGACGGTGGAAAGACCTGGACCACGCCGCACAGCATCGGCGTGTGGGGCCTGCCATCGCACCTGCTCCGTTTGCGAGACGGCCGCCTGCTGATGAGCTACGGCCACCGACGGCCTCCGTTCGGCAATCAGGTCCGGATCAGCTCCGACGCCGGTCAGACGTGGAGCGATCCGATCCCGCTCACCACCGACGCCAACTCGGGCGACATGGGCTACCCCTCGACCGTCGAATGCGACGACGGCACGCTCGTCACGGTCTGGTACGAACTGTTGAAGGACTCGCCCCTCGCCCAGCTTCGTCAGATGCGGTGGCGGTTGCAGGGATGAGCCGACAGCGGCAGCGTTGTGGCTCGCGTGGCACTCTCGGTACAACGGCGGTGTCTCTCCTCACGACATCGCCTTTCTGCCGGAGTCCTGCACATGAATTGCATTGTTGTCCGGTTCAACGTTCTCGCTCTGTCCGTGTTTGGAATTGGTCTTCTGCTCGCCACCGAATGCCGTGCCGCTGACCGGCCGGATGTGGTCGTGACTGACGCGGCACGCCAGGTTCATGCGGCGGGGTTCGTCTTCGACGGGCACAACGATCTGCCGTGGACCATGCGGACGGAGGCCAGTTCGTCGTTCGACGTGGCCGATCTCAACAAGTCGCTCCCCAAGTTTCACACCGACATTGCCCGGCTCAGGCAGGGGAATGTCGGGGCGCAGTACTGGTCCGTCTATGTCCCGGCCGAGACTTCGAAAGACGGCAAAGCCCTGCTGCAGACACTCGAACAGATTCAACTCGTCCACGCGATGGTGAAGCGTTACCCGGACGTGTTCGAGCTGGCGCGAACGGCCAGCGATGTCGAACGCATTCAGAAGTCGGGCAAGATCGCCTCGCTGATCGGTGTCGAGGGAGGCCACTGCATCGAGGATTCGCTCGAAAACCTCAAGCGGCTGCACAAGCTGGGGGCCGGCTACATGACGCTGACTCATTCCGACACGCTCTCGTGGGCCGACGCGGCCACCGACGAACCGAAGCATGAGGGACTGACGTTGTTCGGCGAACAGGTTGTGCTGGAGATGAACAAGCTCGGCATGCTGGTCGATCTGTCGCACGTGTCCGTCAACACCATGAAGGATGCGCTGCACGTGTCCAAGGCGCCGGTCATCTTTTCGCATTCGTCGGCTCGTGCCGTGGCCGATCATCCGCGCAACGTGCCGGACGAAGTCCTCGTCAGTTTGAAATTCAACGGCGGCATCGTGATGGTCAACTTCTTCCCCGGCTTCATCCATCCCGAGTCGGCCCGCCGCCGGGCCAACATGTTCCAGGTCAGTCGCGAGCTGCGCGAAAAATTCCCCCTCGAAGCCGACTACAAAAAAGCTCGGCAGGAGTGGGAAAAGGCCAACCCGATTCAACCGGGCAGCGTCCACGATGTCTGCGACCACATCGAGCACATCGCCAAGGTGGCCGGCGTCGATCACATCGGCCTCGGCTCGGACTACGACGGCATCCCGATCGTGCCGCGCCAGTTGGAAGACGTCTCCACGTACCCGGTCATCACGCAGGAACTGCTCAACCGAGGCTTCACCGCCGCCCAGATTCAGCAAATCAACAGCGGCAACATCCTGCGAGTCATGCGCCGCGCCGAGGCCGTGGCGAGCAGCAAGTAAGCCAGAACAAGAAGATGATGGACAAGAAAATAAGACTCCGTTCCGACCTCTTCCTCTCCCATCTTCTTGTCCATCATTTTCTTGTTGAATGCTTCTGACTGTTCGAGGACTCACCATGCGAGCACCGCTGTGTTGGCTGATCTTCTTCGCAATTTCATCGACGGCGTTCGCTCAACTCAAGGACGCCACGCTGGCCGACTACGACCAGTGGAAGCTGGCTCTGCAGCAGAACGGTGTCGCGTCGCCGGTTGCGATCTCGACGCTGCCGGGTTTCCAAGTCGAGGTCGTTCGCGTCGCCGAGCCGAGCGAGGGCTCGTGGATCAGCCTGGCGTTTGACTCGAAAGGGCGAGCGATCATCGGGCGCGAGGACAAGGGGCTGCTGAGACTGACGCTGGCGAATGAAGCCCAGAAAAATCAGCCGGACGCAAAACTGAAAGCCCCCCTCACCCTAACCCTCTCCCCCGAAGACGGGGGCGAGGGGACAAGAGTCAGCGTGACGTCCGTCGAGACCATCGAGAACACGCTGCTGGAATGTCGCGGGTTGCTGTTTGCTCATGACGGACTGTACGTCACGGCCAACAACTCGAAGGGCATCTACCGGCTGCGCGACACGAACGGCGACGACACGTTCGACGAGGTCACGCTGCTGAGAAAGCTCGAAGGGGGCGTCGGTCACGGGCGGAACAATCTCGCACTCGGGCCGGACGGGATGATCTATGTCACTTGCGGGAACAACGTGCTGGTGCCGAAGGATGTCTCGCCGACGTCGCCCTACAAAAACTATGGCCTCGACCGGCTGCTGCCCTGCACGTGGAACGAGTTCCTGTTCGACAGCGACGTCGTCCCGCCCTGTGGTCATGTCGGGCGGATGGACGCCGACGGCAAGACGTGGGAGTTGTTCGCAGGTGGATTTCGGAACCCGTACGGACTCGACTTCAACACCGACGGCGAACTGTTCACCTACGATGCCGACATGGAGTGGGATGCCGGGGCGCCATGGTATCGGCCGACGTGCGTGATGCACGTGGTGTCGGGAGGCGAATACGGTTGGCGGCAGGGAACCAGCGTCTGGCCCGACCATTTCGCCGACAGCCTGCCGCGCGTCGTTGATATCGGCCTCGGTTCGCCGACGGGAGCGAAGTTCGGGACGAAAAGCCACTTCCCCGACCAGTATCGCCGCGCGTTCTTCATTCTCGACTGGGCCTACGGCCGGATCATCGCCGTCCATCCGACCCCGCGCGGCTCGAGCTACACGGGCGAGGCCGAGACATTCTTGAAGGGGAAGCCGCTCAACGTGACCGACCTCGACTTCGGCCCCGACGGCGCGATGTACTTCACCGTCGG
>JANODP010000025.1:0-8353 GCA_031412755.1 Schlesneria sp.
GGTGCTGGTGTTGCTGGGCAAGCCGGAGGGAACCGCCCAGATGCTCGAAGCATCCTCCAAAAAGGTCGAAGCGGAGCGGGACTGGATCGACCAGTTGGTTCTGTTCCTGAATGGCAAGATTTCGGAGCAGGATCTGGTCGGTGCGGTGGCGAAGGTCACGGACGCGAACTTGAAGAACGCCCAGTTGTGCGAAGCATATTACTTCGTCGCCGAACGCCGCTCGCAGGCGGGAGACAAAGCCAACGCGGCCGCGTTTTATCAGGAAGTGCTGAAAACCAAGGCCGTCCAACTCTCGGCCTACCGCGGCGCCCAGTTCGTGCAGAACTCGTTCGGCCCGCCGAAATGAGCGGGTTGCAGTTCCGGACCATCATTCAGCCGGAACCGTTATTTCTTGTCGCCCAGCTCTCATGACACGGCGTCATTGTGCGGATCGCGGTGGTTCACGATTGAGGACAGAGCGGACGATGTCGAACCGCTGCGGCGCGAAGGGGGGTGGCCTCCATCGGCGGAGGCTCGGCCAATTCGCTCATTGTTCCAATGCCAGGGCCGATCAATAGACTTCGACAATCGCCGCCGTGGCCTGTCCCGCGCGGGAGACGTTGATGTTGAGCACGATCCGGTTGTCGGTCTCTCGCGGTTGACCGGTCACAATGTTCAGCGGGCATTCCGGATCGGGGGTCTCATAGTTCAGCGTGTGTGGAATCAACCCCCGACTGAGCCCCACGATCGAAGCCGCCAACTCCAGCGTGCCGCATCCGGCACCGGAGTTCCCCATGAAACTCTTGGGAGCGGTCACCGGAATGCGACGGCCAAGTTCGGGACCGAAGACGTCCAAAATGGCTCTGGCCTCCTCGATGTCCGTCTCCTGCGTTCCCAGTCCGTGAGCGTTCACGTGACCAATCTGATCGGGATTCAGCCCGGCCGATTGCAGTGCCGCTCGCATGGCATTGACCAGCGCACGACGAGTGCCGGTGACGAACCCCGTCGGGTTGAACACGCAGGAGGAACCGGTGCTGAGCAGCCGCGCCCAGATCTTGGCGCCACGTTTTTCGGCATACGCCCGATCTTCCAGGATGAACGTGCATGCTCCCTCGCCGACGACCCGTCCGGAACGGTCTTTGTCAAAGGGACGGGCTCGGGATTCGGGAGCTTCGGGAGTTCTGGCCAGGTCGTCCCACAAGGCCAGATTCAGCGTCTTGATCGGGTGCAGTGTGGTCCCGGTCGCCCCGGTGATCATGATGTCGGCATGACCCCGTAACAGGATTCGCATGGCTTCGCCGAGCACCGCGTTTCCCGAAGCGTCATCCAGCGTCAGGGAGTTGCTCGGACCACGCGCGTCGGACGAAATGCTGATGTGACAGGCCGGCATGTTCGGGAGATAACGCAGCAGCCACAACGGCTCCATCTTCGCGAGGCCCTCTTGTCCCCATCGCGGAAAACGGAATACATTCGAGCCTTCGTCGCAGCAGGCAAAACCGCCCTCCGACAGAATATCCGGAGTGCTCAGCATCAGATTGGCGCCGAACTCGACACCCAGCCGCTCGTGATCGACCGTGTCGAGGTTGACTTCGGAGTGCTGCAAGGCCAAGCCGGCTGAAGCAACACCAAGCTGAATCTCACGGCACATTGCCTTGATGTTTTTGCGTTGGTCTTTGAGGTAGACCTTCCTCGCCACCTCGTCGGTGAACTCGGTGACAGCGCCACCGACACTGTCGGGAGCCGCAAAGTCCGGAAACAGGTCGCAAGTTCTGACGCCGGACCGTCCTTCAGCGAGACTGCTCCAAAAACGATCAATCCCAATCCCGATGGGGCTGAGCACACCGATCCCGGTGATGACCACTTGTCGAGATGTCTGTTCAGGCTCGTTCATTTTCACTCAAACTGCGGTCGCCGCTGATCCAGACGAAGCGGCTCCAAGAAAAAAGCTGAACTCGCTCCGAACGCCGACAACCTTGGAAAGGCGCAACACGGATGGTCCTGTTCCATCGTGCTTGCCTCATTCTTTAGATCATAGAAGAGTCAAATCCAACGCCTTTTGCAACCCCCGGTCGAACTACTCAGAGCCAACCGCTCTGCCATCAACAACCTGGCGACTGAAATGAAGAACGTGGATGCCCCGACGCGGCAAGCCGGCCTGCGATCATGCGACCTTTCCCACGACGAGACAGGCGTTGTGTCCCCCAAAACCGAAGCTGTTCGACAAAACGCGATCGAGTTTCGCCGACCGAGCCTGATTCGGAACGAAATCCAAATCGCACTCGGGGTCTTGATTTTCCATGTTGATTGTCGGCGGAATCATCTGGTGCATGAGCGACAGAATCGAGATCACAAACTCGACCCCTCCCGAGGCCCCCAACAGATGCCCCAACTGACTCTTGGTACTCGAAACGCACAGGCCGCGATGGGCGTGTGATTCAAACACGCGCTTGATCGCGTTCGTCTCCGCCTTGTCGCCCAACGGCGTACTGGTGCCGTGGGCGTTCACGTAGCCCACCTGATCGAAGTTCAAGCGGGCGTCCCGCAGGGACAAGCTCATGGCACGCGCGGCTCCCGTTCCCTCCGGGTCCGGCGCGGTCATGTGCGAGCCGTCGGAGGAGACGCCATAACCGAGCATTTCGGCAAAGATCGGTGCGCCACGCTGCCGGGCGTGCTCGTACTCCTCCAGCACGACGACGCCGGCACCTTCGGCCAGCACAAATCCGTCGCGGTCGCGATCAAAGGGGCGGCTGGCCGCTTCGGGGGCGTCGAGTCTCGTCGACAAGGCCCCCATCCTGGCAAAGCCCGACAAACCCATGGGAGTGATCGCCGCTTCACTTCCACCGGCGATCATCACGTCGGCGACATCGTGCTGAATCACACGAAACGCATCGCCGATGGCGTTGCTGGCGGAGGCACAGGCGGTCGCCACGGCACTGCTGGGCCCCTTCAGGCCCCAAAATACGGAGATGTTCCCGCTGGCCGCGTTCACCATCAGCTTGGGAATCATCAACGGCGAGACGCGCGACGGTCCGCGATCGAACAGTTTGGCGTGCTGCTCTTCGATCTCGTTCAGACCCCCGATGCCGCTGCCAATGATCACGCCGCAACGGTACGGGTCAGATTCTTTGGTGAAGTCGATGTTGCTTTGTCGGACGGCCTTTTGAGCCGAAGCCAAGGCAAACTGACTGAAGCGGTCGAGACGCCGCGCTTCCTTGCCGTCGAAGTGGTCTTCGGGTTTGAAGTCTTTGATCTCACCGCCGAAGTTGACCTTGAAGTCGGAGCAATCGAATCGCTCCAAACGGCTCACGCCGCTCTTGCCGGCGCACAACCGCTCCCAGAACTCCGGGAGGTCACTCCCGAGCGCGGTGACGACCGACATCCCTGTCACGACGACGCGTCTGGTCATCCGTCACTGCTTTTCCATGATGTAGTTGACGGCATCGCCAACTGACTGAATCTTGTCCTGATCCGACTCGGGAATCTGCACGCCGAATTCGTCTTCGAATTCCATGACGAGCTCCACCAAGTCCAACGAATCCGCCTTGAGATCGGCAATGAACGCGCTGTCCAGCTTGATATCCTCTTTGGGGATGTTGAGCTGTTCGCTGACGATGCCGATGACCTTCTCTTTGATCTCTTCAACCGACGCCACGCTTCACTCCTTCGGAGCAGGTGATTCCAAACCTCACATCTACTCAGCCGCACTCAACGGCCGAATCACGATCACGAAGCCCGCCGCCGATTCCCGGCCCCGGGTGCGGAGCAGATATACCGCGTTTGCGCACTTGTGTAAACCGCAGGAATCTCCTGAACCTGCCGAACCGTCCATCTGCATTTGCACGGTCGAGCATTCGATCGGACCGGTACGGATCGGTTGTGCCGAATCCCGTGTCAAAAGGTGTTTGAGTTGGCGGGATCGCGGCCGGAAAAACAGCCCCTTCACGGGGTGTCGTTGACCGACTCGCAATCGACTTTGCGGTCGATGCGCTTCAGCAACCCCTTGAGCACTTTGCCGGGACCGATCTCGAAGAATGGGCCGGCTCCCTGGGACAGCAGCCAGCGAACGGAGTCCTCCCACAGGACGGGCTGGGTCACCTGACGAATCAAGACTTGGCGAATGTCCTCCGGATCGGTGTGAACCTGCGCATCGACATTCGACACGACCGGGATGCTCGGTGCCTGAATCGAAACATTCCGCAAGACCTCGGCCAGTCTTTCGCACGCCGATTCCATGAGCGGCGTATGGAACGCGCCGGCCACGGCCAGTGGGATCGGCTTCCCGCCCGCTTGCTCGATCGCTGTGACGGCACGGTCGCACGCCGATTTGTCGCCCGAAAGGACTGTGTTGCCGGGGCAAAGATAGTTCGCGATCCAAATGCGGCCGGCGGCGGACGATTCGTCGCGCACCTTGATGACTTGGTCGCGATCGAGCAGCAGCGCGCTGACCATTCCCGAGGGAGCGGCATCCGCCGCCGCCTGCATGGCTTCACCGCGAACCTTCACGACGCGCAGGCCGTCCTCGAAACTCATCGCACCGGCAAACGTCAGCGCCGTGTACTCGCCCAGGCTGAGACCGGCCGCGAAGGCGCAGGACTCGACGACTTCGGGGCGTTCTGTCTTCAGAACCTCCAGGGCCGCGAGGCTGCTCACGAACAGAGCCGGCTGGCTCACGACGGTCGTGTTGAGTCGTTCGGCCGGTCCCTCGAAGCACACTGCCGCGAGATCAAATCCCAGAACGTCACTGGCCCGTTCGTACAGTCTTTTTGCGGAAGGGGACTTCTCGGAAAGGGTCTTGCCCATTCCAACGTGTTGCGCTCCCTGCCCCGGAAACAAGAAGGTGATCTGGCTCATGTGCGACAAACTCCAAATCTCAAGCACCAAATCTCAAACGAGCACCAAATCTCAAAGACCAAGTACCAAACAAATCTCAGCGTCCAGACGCCAGGCCTCACACCAACCAATCGCGCGAGATCTCCGGCCTTTGAGATTTGAAATTTGGAGTTCGTTTGGGCTTTGGTGCTTGAGATTTGAGATTTCGCGGTGTGAGCGTCAGGCCATCGACGTCGAGGGTTCTCTGGATAGTTCCTCGACGATCTGCTCGTTCAGCCGTCGGGCCTTCAGTGTGGTGGCCAGTCTCAGCGCGTTTTGAATCGAGCGAGCGGTGCTCGATCCGTGACAAATGATCGAGATCCCTTCGACCCCCAGCAGCGGCGCGCCGCCCGCTTCGTGGTACTCGAACCGCTTGGCCAGGTTGTGAAACGACTGCATGGCCAGCGCCTTCTCGGCGTTCAGCGCCCCGAGGACTTCGGCGGCCACGGTCTTCATCATCATGTCGGCGAGTCCCTCGGCCGCTTTGAGCAGCACGTTGCCGACGAAGCCCTCGCAGATGACGACGTCCGCCGCACCCGTGTACAGATCGCGACCCTCGACGTTCCCGAGGAAGCGATCGCTGAACACGCTTTGCGTGAAGAGGGCGTGTGACTCACGAACGACGTCGGTCCCCTTGCCGTCTTCGCTCCCGATGTTCATCAAGCCGACGCTGGGCCGCTCGACGCCGAGCATCTCGCGCGAATAGATCGAACCCATGATCCCGTACTGAACGAGATGCTCCGGACGGGCACCGGGGTTGGCTCCGACGTCCATCAGCACGGTCTTGCCCTTGGTGGTCGGCAGGCCCACGGCGATGCCGGGTCGTTTGACCCCCTTCAGGAACAGCCGCGTCCTGAGTCCGGCCGCGACGACGGCCCCCGTGTGGCCCGCACTCACCACCGCATCGACCTGCTGCGTGGCCATCAACTGCCAGCAGACGGTGATCGAGCATTTGGGCTTTTGACGCAGGGCCTCGATCGGCTTCTCGCCCATCTCCACCCAGCCTTCGGCCGGATGCAGACACAGGCGGTCACCCGAATAACCCGACTTGGAGATCAGCGGGTCGAGCGTGGGAAGATCGCCGACGAGCAGCACCTGCAGGTCGGGATTATCTTTCAGGGCGGCGATCGCTCCGTCGATGTTGGGAGGAGCACCGAAGTCCCCCCCCATCGCGTCCAGTGCAATCCGCATGGAAGTCTATTCCTCGACTTCGATCAACTGCCGCCCCATGTAATAGCCGCACGTGGGGCAGACCACATGTGTCGGGATGCGAGTTTGACACTGTTGGCAGTTGTGTAATTGGATCAGCTTGATCGCATCGTGGCTGCGGCGGCGACGCGACCGGCCTTTCGCTTGTCTACGCTTCGGGGCGGCCATGTTGAGGTCGTTTCCAACTAAGGGAGGCAGATTTCAAACGGGGACAAACCGCCCAACACAACCAGATGTGTTCAGGCTTTTCCCGGGGGGCAAGGGGCGAGATGGTACGAGAACCCGAAAACAAGTGTCAAGGAAGCCGCCTCGCAAACACGCCATTTCGGTGCAGTCGTTATTTGGTGGTCCTTTGTTTTTCGGCCCGAAGGGCCATCCGTTCTCCCAGCCAGGGCCATCGGCCCTGGGGGAAGGGAGCCTCTGGAGATTTGAGGCCCAACGGGCCGACAGTTCATCACCACATTCCGCAGGAACTTCTCGAATCCAACTCGACGTTGCCCGAAGAACAGGAGAATTGCCGGCCCGTTGGGCCTCTTGTGCGAGAGACGGCTTGCTTCCAGGGCCGTTGGCCCTGGCTTGGCGAATGGATGGCCCTTCGGGCCGGAAGATGTGACTCAGAACAGTTCCGGGATCACCGCTCCGGGGGCCAACGCGGCAACGGGACGACCGCTGTGATCGAGGAAGTTGACGTGTGGATCGACGCCCAGCACCTGGAACATCGTGTGATGAATGTCGGCCGGGGTGATCGGCCGGTCCTGCGGGACTTCTCCCAGGCGGTTGGTTGAGCCGACGATGCGGCCCCCCTTCACTCCTCCGCCACCGAGCAGGCAGAACATGGCGTTGCCCCAGTGGTCTCGGCCGGGCGTCCCCATGCTGAGTGGTGGGCCGCCGTTGCCACCATTATTCATGCGCGGCGTGCGACTGAACTCACCGCACAGCATCACGAGCACATTGTCCGACAGTCCTCGTTGCGACAGGTCATCGAGCAGGGCCGCGACCGCCGCATCGACGAGGGGCAGATACCGCTCCATCCCCGCCTTCAAGTCCCAGTGATGGTCCCAGCCGCCGAAATGGACCGTGACAAACGTGCTCCCCGCCTCCACGAGCCGCCGCGCGAGCAACGTGCTCTGGCCCCAATTGTGCCTGCCGTAACGGTCCCGCATCCGCGGATCTTCCAGGCCGATGTCAAACGCCCGCCGCGCGGCGGTGCCGGTCACAAGGTCCAGCGCCTGCCGGTCGAAGCGGTCCATTGAATCGAGCATGCCCTTCGTCTCGACATCCCGCCGCAGCTTGTCGAAGTGTTTCGCCAGCGCCGCCCGTTCGTCGAGCCGGCCCAGCGTCATCCCGCCGGCCATCTGAATGTTCTGGACTTGGAAGTTCGCCGCATTGGGATCGCCGTCCGTCTCGAACGGGTTGTACGCCGCACCGACATAGTTGGCTCCAAAGTATCCCGGTCGCAGGCCGATGCTCGCCGCATAGGGCACGGCCACATACGGCGGCATTCCCGGTTGCCTCGCCCCGGTCGCCTTCGTCGCCACCGACCCGACAAACGGAGACTTGCCCTGCGTGTCCACACCGCTCGCCCCGCCGCGGCCGGTCAGCATCAGGTGTCCGCCGGCAAAGTGGTCGCCGTTGTTGTGATAGAGCGACCGCACCAGCGAAAACTTGTCCGCACACTGGGCTTGGAGCGGGAACAGCTCGCTGATATCAATGCCATCGACGTTGGTCTTGATCGGGTTCCAGAGGCCGCGGCACTCGGCCGGAGCCTCCGGTTTCATGTCGTACAGATCGAGGTGGCTCGGCCCGCCGTCGAGCCAGATCAGGATGATGGACGTGTTCTTCGCGGAACCGCCTCGATCAACCGATGCCTCTTTCGCCCGCAGGATTTGCGGCAAGCCGACCGAAGCCATTCCGGCCAGTCCGACTTGGACAAAGCTGCGGCGATTCATCCCATCGCAGTAGCGACCGGTCGAACCAAGATCGACTCGAAACATGGCGGACATCCTTCAGGAGGGAGTCGTCTCAACGGGTGAACCCCACAAAAACGACAAACCGGCGGCAAACTTCATCGAGGCGGGAGGCAACCGACGCATCGGTCGCCGCTGATTGTATTCGACAGGCCAGACTCCGGTCAAACAGACATTCTTCTTCCAAAACTAGTGGAGCATCTATTTTGGTTTGACAGGTTCGATGGTTGGGTAGAGTCGTTTGAGTTTGATTCTGGCGTCCGGTGTGGAGAACTGCCAGTGGACCTTCACCTGCTGAGCATTGCGAGTTTGCTGCCAAGCCGCGACTT
>JANODP010000026.1:0-8958 GCA_031412755.1 Schlesneria sp.
CAGTGCGGCCAGTCGGCGGGGGATGCCGATGATGCAGACCCGATGCAGACCAAGACCGCGATCATCCCGATGGAGAACGACGCGGTCGGTGATCTGCCGCAGGTTGGCTCATCAACCGCAAGGACAAGTGGCTTCGGCATGATCGATCTTTGGCAGTGGTACAGTCCGGCTTTCGGAAAAGCCGGACTTCGAGAACATCGGCGGCGTTGCATCCTCTCCGGCGGGCATCAGGGTCGCCAGTGGAATTCGGTGTCGCCGGTGCGCCAGGCCTGGACATGGTGTTGCCAGAGATGCACCGGCAAACCGGCGCGGAACTCGGGGAGGGTGAGGGACGATGATTGCAGAACGCCGTCGAACGCGAAGGTGTTGTAGTTTCGCGAGACCTTGGTGACCCGGATCGTCACCGGGTCGAGGACCGGATCGGCGATGGACGCGACGATGATCTCCAGCGACGCGGCCTGATCCGGCTGGAACGCGCGGGCGGCGGCGGCCAGTTCGTGTTGAAACTGGCGGCTCGCGACGACCTTGTCGATCGGTTGGTATTGCAGTCGCAGCGCGCGGCGAAGGGCGCGCTCGTCGATCGATTCCGTCGCCTCCCACTGTTCGAGCAGCGTGTCGTCGGGGGCATGAATGTGAAAACCCTGATCGAGTTGAATGGCGACGGTTGACGGACCAACCAGCCGCCGCGCCACTCGACGCGCCACGTCCGTGAGCCGCTCGCGATCGGAGTTGGTCCAGCCGACGGTGCCGATCACCAGGTATCCCTTCGGCTCGGCGATCGCGGTCCGCAGCGCGGCCTGCTCCGGCGAATCGTCCGTCTCGGACTGGGGCAGCGTCCACGTGGAATCGAACCGTCCCGTTCCGGCGACCAGCCACAGACTGGCCGAACCGAAACCGACGCGGTACGCGCGCTGCTTCGGATCGCGCGCGGTCAGCGGCTGCACCTCGACGATCGATCCCGGTCCGGCGGCCTGCTGAACGATGTCGGCGAACTGAGGTTCGTCGATCTCCGACGGCGACTTCAACAACACGACCGCAATCCGGGTGGCGGCGAAGTACGGAAGATCGACGGGGAACTTGTCGTGCAGGCCGGCGAACTCGTCTTTCAGGAAGATGCCGCCAACCTCTGCGTGGTGATAGAGGCTGGTCGCGGAACCGGCCTCTCCAGCAGAGACCAGCGCGATGGCCAGCGCGTTGACGAATTCTCCCGCCGCCGCACTGGCGACGGCGGGCGCAAAAGGATCGATCTGCTCGTCGCGAAACTGCGCGGCCAGCGTTTGCGCCTGATTGAAGTTCTTCTGCCGCAGCAGCGAGGCGAGTTGGCGTTCGCGCACCGTTCCGCGCTGCCATTCTCGCAGACCGCTTTCGGGAGACTTCAATGCCAGCGCACAGAACTCCGCGCACTCGGCATAGCGCTGCCGCTCCCACGCGGCTTCGGACGCAGACGTGGCCAGTCGCGCGCGGCCCGGAGGATCGAAGCGCCGATTCATCAGTTCGTCGAACGACTGCCACTGCCGCGACCGGACCAGATCGGCAGCGAGCGCCTCCAATTGCGTGTCATCGTAGGAGGGGGACTCAAAATACTCCTGCCAGCGGTCCGAGACGACGAACAGACGGCGCAGCGCGTGTTGGTATTCGCCGGGCGGCTTGCCGACCGCTTTCTTCAGAGCCTGTTGATACTCGGCGATTGCCTCGTCGGTCCGGTCGTCCCGTTCGGCGAGGCGTCCGCGGGCGAAGGGGATCTCGGGATCGTCGGGCTGACTGGCGCTCTGGAGCCGGATCAGGTCACTCAAGCGGCCTGAAGACCCGTCGCTTTCGACGATCCACATCAGCTCGTGGAAACGCCCTGCTGCCGGTAACAGGCTCCACGCTTCGTCGATCCGGCCGAGATGACACAGCGCCTTCGCCAACTTCAACTGCACAGACGATCGCAGTTCCGCGTCGTCCTCGGTGCCGGGTGGTTTGGGCGGTTCGTTCGCCGGTCGCGCGACCCCGCCGTTCCGGGAAGTTTGGTCGTCCAGCCGCCGGAGTGCCGCCCGCGCGTCGCGTTCGGCGTCGTCGAATCGCTTGTCTCGCAGCGCCAGACCCAGCGCGTGGACATCTCCCCGCGGATTGTCCGGATGCCGCTCGCGAAAATGGGCCAACACCTGCTCCAACTCACCGCGACTGAGTTCCGATTCGTCTTCGAAGAACGGGCTGGCGAGATCGTCAAAAGCGGCGGGTTGGACGGCAAGCGGGATGGCATCGAACCCCTCGACCACCCGGCCGAGTTGCGTCATCGCGGCCAGATATTTGGCCGCGTGTTCGCGCTGCTTCGTGGCGTCGGTCTCGGCGAGCAGGAGTTGGAGATGGGACTCGGCGGCCTGCTCGTGGTCTCCCGCGACGGAGTGTTTCAAGGCGGTGAGCGACTTCAACTCGGGCGCCGCAGGCCGACGCAGGCGAACGTAGTCGATCAGAAAGGTCAGCGCCGCCTCGTCCCGCCACGCGATCATTGACGCCAGTTTGCTCGCCGTCTGGACGGGATCGGTCGTCTTGTTGAGATGTTCGGCAAACGCGGCCTTGTCCCGTTCGGGGAGCAACACCAGCAGTCCGTTCAGGGCCTGGTAGTGGTTGGCGTCCAGCCGGAGCACCCTCTTCCATTCCGTCGCCGCCTCGGACTTGCGGCCGAGGCGATCCAGGATCTGCGCCTTGGTCTCGCAGAGTGTCACACTGGGGCCGAGTGCGGCTTCGTACTTCTCGGCATGACTCAGGGCCTGCTGCGGGCGGGACCAGCGCCGCGCGGTCATCAGGCCGTACCACGCGCCCGGCACGTCCTCGGGCCGACTCACCTTCTCGAAACATCGCGCCGCCTCGTCGCTTTCGCCGAGCCACAGCCAGTAATAGCCATGCACCGCCAGGTAATTGTCCGCGAACTCGGACGGGCACCGCATGCGCTCGACGGCGAGCAACGTCGTCCGCGCGGCGGCGTGATCTCCCGCATCGAGTTGCTGTTTGAACTTTCTCAAGTTGGTCGAACGAAGCTCGAAATCGCCGAGCGTTCCGGACCGGGTGTGCCAGGCGATCGCCGCCCATTCCTGCGACTTGCTCATCCCGAGATCCAGCCGCTCCCAGTCGTAAACCTTCCATCCGCGCCCCTGTCGCGCCACCCACAGCCGTGCCTCGGACTGTTCGCCCTGTTCTTCCTCCTCCTTCCCCGTGATGTAAACCACGCGCGATCCGGGATCGTCCGCGACCGGGACGATGGCCACCACCCGCATGTGAGCCCAGAACTCGTCGGGCGTGCAGCTTTCACCCACCTGCAATTGCAGGTCGAAACGCTCCGTGTGCGACCAGCCGATCAGCTTGCCGGATTGCCTGATCCGCGCGAAGAGCCTCGGAACATCGACGAGCTTGCGGGTCGCCCCCTTGTCGCCCGCGCGGGTCGCCACTTCGAGCTGGCGAAACAGGGCGAGAATCTCTTCACGCTCGATGCGCTCGGTGGGACTCAGGCCCGCCATCGGGTCGGCCGAGGGATCGAAGTCACCAAACGCCCGGGCCGCCTCGCTGCGCAGTTCGGCGGGAGGCCGAAACTGCGTCACGGTCGGCGACATCGCCCGTTGCGCAGCCAACCAGGCGAATGCCGCCGCGACACCGATCGCCACCACCACCAGTCCCCCTCCCGACGCCCACAGCACCGGACGCCAGAAGGAATACGACTCCTCCTCAATCAGGTAGGAGCCGATCTCCTCGGGCTCGTCGTTCTTCCAGGGATCGGGACTCATGTCGCGGGGGACTTTCTGTGACGGCTCGATTGTCCATCCTTTTCACTGCCACCTGTCCGTGTGGTGAGTGAGCCTCCGGACGGCCACTACATCTACAGCGGATAGTCCCATTCCGCAAAGCCGCGGCTCCATATGCACCCGATCCCCCGATCCGAAAACGTCCTGATTGGCAAACTCACGAATCACTTCGCATAATCCGATCACTTCACGTCACACCGTTGTTGGAGACCACATCTTGGAACAAATTGCCTTCGGAACCAACGACTTTGCCGAAAATCCCGAACCCCGGGTTCCCTGCGTACTGCTGCTCGATGTTTCCGGCTCGATGGGCGGCAACCCGATCAGTGAACTCAATGAGGGGCTGACCATTTACAAGGACGAACTGGCGGCGGACACGCTGGCCGCCAAGCGTGTGGAAGTCGCGATCGTCACCTTTGGCGGAATGGTTCAGACGGCGAGTGACTTCACGACTGCCGAGTCCTTCTACCCACCGAACCTGGTCGCAGCGGGGGACACGCCAATGGGAGCCGCCATCAACCAGGCCGTCGACATGGTCCACGAACGGAAGCAAATCTATCGAGCCAGCGGGATCGCCTACTATCGCCCCTGGATCTTTCTGATTACCGACGGGGCTCCCACCGACGAATGGCGGGCCGCGGCACAACGTGTCAAAGACGGAGAGACCAGCAAGGCGTTCTCATTCTTCGCCGTGGGAGTCGAAGGAGCGAACATGGACATTCTCACCGAGATCTCCCAACGCGCGCCGCTCAAACTGAAGGGCCTGCGTTTTCGCGATCTCTTCCAATGGCTTTCGAATTCGCAGCAGTCGGTCTCGCGATCGACGCCGGGTGAGGAAGTCCCCTTGCAGAATCCGACCACTCCCGATGGCTGGGCCTCCGTCTGACTGGGAGGCCATGCCGCGATGTGGAAAGTTCTCGCCCAGAGCGTGCAGGGGATCGGTCACCGGCGAACGAGTCTCCCCTGCCAGGACGCCTGTCTGACAAACGTCCTGACAGCAGGTGACCATTCATTTCTGGTGCTCGCCGCTGCCGACGGAGCGGGCAGTGCGGTCCATTCCGACATCGGATCGGCAACATCGTGCCGAGTCATCCACGAAGTGATCGCGGAAGATTTGAACCGGCGGACCGGGGACGACCCCGTGACTCGCGAGCAGGTCATCGCATGGTATGAGCGGGTGCGGGCAAGCCTGGATCGTGAAGCCGGGGTGTTGTCGGTTGCCGTCCGGGAACTGGCTTGTACGTTGCTCGTCGCCGTGATCGGTGAGTCAGGTTCCGCCCTGTGCCAGATCGGCGATGGGGCGATTGTCGTGCGCGATGGTTCTGAGTGGCGTCCCGTGTTCTGGCCGCAATCCGGCGAGTATGCCAACACCACGAACTTCATCACGTCACCCAAATTCGACGCGGACCTGATGTTTGAATGGCGTGAGGGCCGCATCGATGAGATCGCCCTCTTCACGGACGGCCTTCAAACAGTCGCCTTGAATTATGCCTTGCAGCAGGCACATCAGCCGTTCTTCAATCCCCTGTTCGATTCATTGAGAAAGCACCCCGATCCGGCGGTCCTCACCGGACCGATGCAGGCCTTTCTGGAGTCCCCCAGTCTGGCGGAACGAACAGACGACGACTTGACGCTGATTCTCGCCTCACGAATCACCGAGCATGACTCAGTACTTTGATTCACGCGGACAGGTGATCCGCATCGGCAAGAAGCTGGGATCGGGAGGCGAAGGGGCTGTCTTCGAGTTGCAGGGCGATGCGCGACACGTCGCCAAGATCTATCACCGCCCCGTTTCGGCCGATGCGGGCGAGAAGCTGCGGGTGATGACGGACCTGGCCACCGAAGAGCTCACGCGGTTCGCGGCCCTTCCCATCGCGACGCTCTCCAAACTCAAAGGGGGACCGGTCGCGGGAATCGTGATGCCCAGAGTCCGCGGTCATTCCGAGATCCACAGCCTCTACAGTCCGGCTCATCGCAAGCTGCACTTCCCGGACAAGGACTGGGCCTTCCTGATTCACGTGGCGATGAACGTCGCCGCCGTCTTCGACACATTGCACTCCAAGTCGATCGTGATCGGTGACGTGAATCAGGGCAACGTCCTGGTGTCGCCGCAGGGGACGATCTGCCTCATCGACTGCGACTCCTTTCAGGTCGAGGCGAATGGCCGCCACTTTCCGTGCGGAGTGGGCGTCGCCCATTTCACGCCACCCGAACTGCAGGGGCAGTCATTTCAGGGAGTGGTCCGCACGGTCAATCACGATCTGTTCGGGCTGGCCATTCTGATCTTTCATCTGCTGTGCATGGGGCGTCATCCGTATGCCGGTCGGTATGTCGGAAAGGGTGAACCGCCGCCGATCGAGAAGGCGATCGAGCAGTATCGTTACGCCTACAGCCAATCGAGCGGGTCACTTCAAATTATTCCGCCTCCACAAACGCTGCTGTTGCCAGCCGTGATGCCGGTCCTGTAGAACCTGTTCGAGCGAGCCTTCGGCCGGGGCAGTGATCAGGAAAACGCCCGGCCCAGGGAAACCGAATGGCATGCCGCGCTGCGGGACTTGAAGTCTCAATTGAAACCCTGCTCCGCCGACATTGGCCACAAGTTCCCGAACTATCTGGGAACCTGTCCGTGGTGCGACTTGGAGCGCGAGGGAACACCCAACTTCTTCGCGTCCGTCACGGCACATCTGGTCGATCGGCGCGAAGGTGAGCTGACGGCCAGCCTCGATGTTTTGTGGCGACCATTGGAAGAACTGCGTCACACCGCGAAGAGCTGCATCTTGGAAAAGGTCTCGTTTGCCAGTCTGCAGGTGACACCGACTCCCATTCCCGAGGCCATCGAGCAGAACCACGCGTTCGCGCAGTTGATCGGCCGCGTCACGCTGACGAGCCTGCTGCTCATGGTGCTGACATGGTGGAATTCGGCGCTGCTCGCCATCTTCGTCGCGTTCACCGTCGGCTTTGGCACGTGGTGGCTGGTTCTGTCGCGCGCGTATGGCTTGAGAACCGAGCAGCATCGGCGCGAGGAACGACTCAGCCAAGCCGTTGCCAAGCTCCGCAGTCTGGAGCAGGAAGCGGCCAACCAACTGGATGTGGCCCGAACTCAGTTCAATAAGACGTTCGAATCACTGGAGTTGACCAGAGCCGAGATCGAGGGACTTTGGCCGCGATACACCGCCGATCTGGATGGGCTGAATCATCAGCGCGAACGCCGGCAACTCGACGCCTTCCTGCAATCGCACTCGATTCGCGAAGCCACGATCCCGCTGATCGGCGACTGGCGCAAATCAACTCTGGCCTCATTCGGCATCGAAACCGCCTACGACATCTCCGAAATCCGCGTGATGAACATCGATGGCTTCGGCCCAACCTACACATCCGCCCTGCTCGACTGGAAACGGACCATCCAGAACAAGTTCAAGTTCCGGCCACGCCAGAAGATTCCCAACGTCGATCGAAACACGATCTTGGCCCGCTACCTGCGAAAGCGAGAAGAACTCGAAGACGTTCTGGCCAGCGGCCGTTACTCACTGGAACTCCTCTGGAACCAGATGCAGGATCAGAAATCACGTTACCAGCAACGACTCGAAGCCACTGCCTTAGAGGCCAAGCAAGCTGAAGCCGACGTGATGGTCGCGTCTTGGTGAGAGATCGCTGCGGGCTCCGTTCGACGCGGATCACCCAATTCCATCGAAACATTCAGTCGATGCAATCCAGCCCTCCGTTCGCAGAAAGATGTGCGGATTGAACGTCTGAAAGACGTTGGGAAACGCGAACCGAGGATCGAGCGTCAGCAGGTAGTGCAGATGCGTCGTCCCACTGCGGTAATGTCCCAGGACAAACAACGGCGGCGGAATCTCGACCTCTTCCAACCGGGAGCCATACGCCCGCCGTTCCAACACCCGATTGATCGAGTTGGCAAGACTCACCGTCATCTGAAACGCAATCCGCGGCCACGACAGCGGACTCACGGCGAAATGCTGCTTCCACAACAACCGCCACCAGTCCCCAAACGTCATCCCCTCCAAACAATGGACGACGTGCCACGCCAGGAAGATGCGGAGCCTTTCCAACATCGACGTCCTTAAGAATTCGGAACGGCCCCGGATAGGTGGCACAGATTGCCGCCTCGGCTACCTGTGTGCCTTAGGCACAAGAGGCCGATCACGAATGATGCTTCAACTGAGTGACTTCTTGTGGCTCGCGCCACCTCGGTAACCGAAACGGCAACGATGGCATCCTGCGCCCTTGTCTGACCTTACGTGGTTCTGGTCTGACCTCCGACACGCATTGAGTTGCCGATCCCTAGGATGGTGGCGTTGGCATCGGCGAGTTCTTCGTTGCGGCGGTGATATCCGCAATCATGGATAAGCATCTCGGCGGCGGCGAGATCGGCAGCCGGGGAGTTCCACGGATAGGTCGGCTCGCGGAAAAAGAGACGGGCGCGGTGCAGGTGGATGTCGGCCAAGAACAGTTTCATCGGGCCGCAGACGGCAATTTCCCAGGCTTCGTCCAAGTCATGCTGCGCGCTATCGGAGCCGGTTGAGACGCCGCTGAGAAAACGGAGCCAAGCCCGACTCAGGAGGCTGCGGGGGATGTGGTGTGTTGTGCCGGCGCAGCGGAGGCCGGACACGGCTTGATCGAGAGACGCGCGGCAAGGGTCGAGGGACGTCCCCGCCAGAATCGCCTCGTAGAGCAGGGCGCGGCCCAGTGTTAGGTGATCGAGGGCGATATCGAGGAGCGGCTGGGAGGGCCGCCAGTGGGATATCTTCGCCGCGCGGTGGGAGACGGAATGGCACGAGGCGAGCAACTCCGAAGTGTGGTGCAAGGCTAGATCACCTGTTGGCGAGACTACTAGCCTCTTCCATGCGGCACGCTCGGCTGGGGCCAGAAGCAGGTCGCAATACCTGACGCCCGACAGCGAAAACAGTAGCGGATAAGCGGCCTGCCGCTCGGCTTGCTGTGACTCTCCCTCACGGAAGAACGCTTCTGCCTCGACACATCGGCCTGCGTGGTGCAGGGCGTCAGCGACGACGGCGCGACTAGTGGAGCATCTATTTTGGTTTGACAGGTTCGATGGTTGGGTAGAGTCGTTTGAGTTTGATTCTGGCGTCCGGTGTGGAGAACTGCCAGTGGACCTTCACCTGCTGAGCATTGCGAGTTTGCTGCCAAGCCGCGACTT
>JANODP010000027.1:0-11745 GCA_031412755.1 Schlesneria sp.
CAACACGGCGGCGAATGGCCCCGGCTACACTAGTTCGGCGTCCATCCCCCGCTTTTGGTTTTGGTAGTCCCTGACTCCGGCGCATTGGGCTCAACCGCTCGAATCCCGCCGTTCACTCCCACTTCCGACCGCTTTCTGCCAACATCTGCCGCCCCATTGATCGACCTTCCTTGCCGAACCAGGACGCACATCCATGACGACCGCCACAACCTTCGCCTCTCTCGCCGATCAGCTTCGTAGCGGAGGCCCCTCCGCCGTGTTCGACCGGCTCGCCGCCACGCTGATCGAGCAGCAGGACTATCACAAACTGTTCGACGCCCGCTGCCAGCGGAAGAAGTTTGAGTTGGGTCTGCCGCTCCATCGCCCTACGTCGTTCGAGGACGTTCCCGCCGACAAACGCGACGAGTTTGAAGCGGCCTATGTCGCGGCCGCGCGGGAAGCCGGTCAGCGTTTGCTCGCCGACAAGAAACTCGGGCAGGCCTGGATGTACTTCCACGCCATCCGCGAGACGGCTCCCGTCAAAGAGGTGCTCGACAAGATGCCGGTCCCGCGCGAATCGGGTGACGAATCGGAAGAGCTGATCGACCTCGCCTTCTACAAGCTGGTCCATCCGGTCAAGGGGATGCAGGTCATGCTGAAGACGCACGGCACGTGCAGCACGATCACGTCGCTCGACCAGCAGTTTCAGAACCTCTCGCCCGAGCAGCGGTCGGAGTGCGCGGCGATCCTCGTGAAGTCGTTGCACGGCGACCTGCTTCAGTCGATCCAGCACGAGGTCAAGCAGCGGATGCCCTTCGCGCCGCCGGCCAACACGCTGCGCGAACTGATCGCCGGGCGCGAGTGGCTGTTCGCCGACAACAACTACCACATCGACGTCTCGCACCTGCACTCGACCGTCCGCTTCGCCCGCTCGCTGAACGCCGGCGCCCCCGAACTGGCCCTCGCCCGCGATCTGGCCGAGTACGGGTCGCAGCTTTCGACGCAGTTCCAGTACGCCGGCGAAGCCCCCTTCACCGAGTTCTATCCCGCGCACGTCCAGTTCTTCAAATTCCTGGCCAGCGACGAGCGAGACGCCGCGATCGCCTACTTCGAACGCCAACTGGAGCAGGAGCCGGACGAACCGGACCAGGCGCTGATCGCCTACGTCCTGGTCGACCTCTTCGCCCGCACCGACCAACTCGACAAAGCTCTCACGCTTGCCGAAAAGCATCTCCTCAAAGCCGACCCCGACTTCGCCGCGGCTTTCTCGGAACTGTGCCAGAAGGCCGGTCGCCTCGACGTCCTGCAATCCTCCGCCGAATCACGAGGCGACCTGGTGACCTACACGGCCGCGCTCGTACAACAAGGCTGAAGTCCGGGCACAAGGATTGGCAGAACAATGGGGGCAGAACGATGAAGAAAGAGAAGTTGTTTTTCTCTTCATCGTTCTGCCCCCATTGTTCTGCTCATCCGCGGGTCAGAAGGCGGCTTGCAGGATTCCCAGCAGATCGGCCTCGGTGGGGCGGCGCGGGTTCAGCAGCATCAGGCGTTTGATCGAGAACGATTTCGCGGCGAAGGTTGGCAGTTGATCGGGTGTGCCGCCGAGATCGCGGATGCGCTGCGGGATGCCGATCGCGCGGCTCAGTTTCTCGACGGCTGAGACGGCTCGCGTGGCGGCGGCTTCGTCGGAGAGGCCGTTTGTTTCCTCGCCCAACAGCCGCGCGATGCGGGCGAACTCGGGCAAGCGCGTCGGGAGGTTGAAGCGCATCACGTGCGGCAGCAACAGCCCGTTGCCCGCGCCGTGCGAGACATGCAGCGCGCCGCCGAGCGGATACTCCAAGGCGTGCACGGCCGCGACAGCATTGTTGGAGAAGGCCAACCCGGCCATCGTGGCCGCCAGCGCCATCCCCTCCCTCGCCGCGAGGTTGTTCGGTTCGTTGACCGCCGTGACCAGGTGTTGCCCGATCAGTTCGATGGCCTTCTCGGCGAGGCAGTCTCCGATCGGCTGCTTCCCTTCGTAAGGAAACGGCTCGTCGGCGGAGATATCGAGTTCGTTGAAGTGCGTCGCCGTCATCGCCTCGATCGCGTGAGTCAGCGCATCGATCCCGCTGTCGGCGGTTGGTCGAGGCGGGCAGGTGAGCGTGAGCTTCGGATCGACGACGGCCAGCGCCGGACGCAGGTAATGGCTGAGAATGCTCACCTTCATCTGGTTCTCGGTGTCGGTGAGGACCGCCGCGTGCGAGACCTCGCTCCCCGTGCCGGCCGTCGTGGGCAGACAGACCAGCGGCAAGACCGGACCGGGGACGTTGCCGTACCCGAAGTAGTCGCGCATCGCTCCGCCATGCGTCAGCATCGCGGCCACGATCTTGGCGACATCCATGTTGCTGCCCCCTCCCACCGCGACGATCACGTCGGGCCGGGAACTCTTCGCGACAGCCAGCGCTGCGTCAGCGATGGCACACGACGGCTCGGGCTGCCCGCCGTCGAAGAGACTCACGTCGAGACCGGCCGCGCGCAGCGGCGCCTCAACCTGCGAGACGACTCCCGCACGAACCAGCATCGCATCGGTCACGATCAACACACGAGACGGCTTCCACGGCCGAATGAACTCGCCGAGTCGAGCGACCGACCCCGAACCAAACACGATCCGACCGGCCGAATGAAAGTTCCAGAAGTGACGGGCGATGGTCATTGGTCATTAGTCCTTGGTCATTAGTCATTAGTCCTTAGTCATTAGTTCTCAGCTAATGACCAAGGACTAATGACCAATGACTTTGTCAGGTCGTGGTGATCGGTTCAAACTGCGCGACAAGGCGTTCGATGGCCTCCTGCGGATTCATGTTGAACAGGGCCGTGCCGCCGGTGCCCCAGGTTCCCTGATGAAAGTGAAAGACGGCGACTGCATCGCGGACCGTGCCGACGGCCGCGACATCCTCCATGTCGCCGCCTTCGATCGCCTCAAAGCGGATGTTGATTCCGGCGAATGCGGTCAGCAGTTTGGTTTGACGGTCGCGGGCGAACGTCACCGTGTCGAACCATTCGCAGTCGAGCCACCTCAACCCGCGCGGCTTGCCGACGGATTGAGCCATGTCGAAAAACCGGGCCTCCAGGTGCTCGCGCTGCTGGCGGAACAGCTTCAGGGCGTGAGCCGCCTCGCGCCGCTGCCACCACTTCGCCAACGGGATCGCCGCCACCGCAATGCCGGCCAACAGGACGATGCCGACTCCCACTGCCCACTGCCAAAACATGGTCTTGCCCTTCTCGAACGGTGGCGAATTCAACTCCTGACCGACGGTGGAACGTGATTCGCGATTCAAGGTAGCCGGGTCGCAGCGCGACAGGAAGCGCGGCGGTGTCAGTCTGCCTGCATGTAGCTGAGTTCGCAAGAACTCAGCCCAACTCACGATGAGGAGCTGAGTTCTTGCGAACTCAGCTACGAGGCAATGAATAATCCGTGCTAGGGCCAGGCGATGGGTGCCGTCCCTTCGATCAGACGTCGCAGGAGCGTTTCGTCGATTCGCCCGCGAAAGCGAATCTTGCCGTCGCAGACCACGACGGGCACGCACGTGTCGAACTGTTGAACGAGCTGCGAGTCGCCGTCGATGTCCACCTCCACGGGCGGCGGCAACCAATGCGAATAGTCGGCGAGGACGTCGGCGGCCTCATCGCACAACGGGCAGTGGGCTCGCGTGTAGAGTGTGAGTTGGCGAAAGCGGCGCCCGGGAACCGCGGGCTTCCACGAGGGAGTGTCCCCGTCGCGCGGCTCGGATTGCCACAACCATCGCCAGCCGACCACGACGCCCGCCAATCCGAACAGGAACCACAGTGATTGGTTCTGATGCCAGAAGCGCGGCATCCCCGGTATGCCGCGCGCGGATTCAATCCCCTGCAGCACGAGCACGATGATCCCCGCCACCAGTGCGATCGTGCCCGGCAGCGCCAATCGTTCGGCCGCGTGGGGTCGATGGCCTGGGCGTCGGTGAGTCATGGCTTCTCAAACGGAGTGTGTGTACGCGTCGAACAGATCCCGGCGACTTCGTCGCGACGGTCGGGAGAGACTGGAAACACTGCGAATCGACTGGTAGTTTACGCGAGCGCGTTGCAGCCAAGCCAGTCGTCGCGGGACGTCCGTTCTTTCAATACCAATCGAATCGGAACGGTTGATCCTGTCGCCGCAGGGAAGCGTGAATCGGCGAAGTCGAATCTCGAGATCGTTGCGTCCGCAACAAGTTCCACATCTCGTCGGTTCTGGAGCAGGCACAACTTTGATGTCCACCAGCAAGCCCAACACCGAGTCTTTTGTCGCGGTGCTCAAGAAGAGCGGGCTGGTCGAAACCGACCGGCTGCAGAAGGCCATTGCCAATTACACGGCGGGCGGCGGCAAAGCGGAAGAATCCGCCCGGCTGGCCGAGCATCTGATCGCGAGCGGCACCGTCACCCGCTGGCAGGCCGAGAAACTGCTGCAGGGAAAGCACAAGGGCTATTTCCTCGGCAAGTACCGGTTGTTGTCGCTGCTCGGCAAGGGCGGCATGAGTTCGGTGTACCTCGCCGAACACACGCTCATGCGCCGCCGCTGCGCCCTGAAGGTGTTGCCGACCAAGCGCGTCCACGACTCGTCGTACCTCGCCCGCTTCCATCGTGAGGCTCAGGCGGTGGCGTCGCTCGATCATCCCAACATCGTTCGGGCGTATGACGTCGATCATCAGGCGGACCGCGACAACGAAATCCACTTTCTCGTGATGGAGTACGTCGAAGGGGACAGCCTGCAGGAGTTGGTGCAGAAGAACGGAGTCTGCGGCTTCCTCGACACGGCCGAGTACATCCGGCAATCGGCGCTCGGACTGCATCACGCCCACGAAGCGGGAATGGTCCATCGCGACGTGAAGCCGGGAAACCTGCTCGTCGATCCAAACGGAACGGTCAAGGTGCTGGACCTCGGTCTGGCGCGATTCTTCACCGGAGACGAAACGGAAGATTCGCTGACGGTGGCTCACGACGAAAAGGTGCTGGGGACCGCCGACTATCTGGCTCCCGAACAGGCTCTCGACAGCCATACGGTCGATGCGCGCGCCGACATTTACGGCCTGGGCTGCACGATGTACTTCCTGCTCACGGGCCGCCCCCCCTTCATTGAAGGGACGCTGACGCAGCGGCTGATGGCTCATCAGACGAAGACGCCGCCCGCCATCGAGTCACTGCGAACGGACACGCCCGCGTCGCTCGCCGCCATCGTCCGCAAGATGATGGCGAAGAAGCCCGAAGACCGTCACACCACCGCCAGGGAAACGGCCGACGCGCTGTTCGCCTGGATTGACGAGCACGCGGACGTGGCGTGGCGCAAAGCGCACTCGAGCGTCTACGGAACCGCGCGCAAGAATGAAGGTCGAACCAATTCCACCGCCATCCCCATCGCCAAGCCAATCATCGCCACGCCGGTCGCCGCGATGCCGGTCACCGACCCTGCTCGACCTCAAGCCCCCGGCAAGGGACTTCCCGTGGCGAATGCGGCACTGCAACCGACAGCGGTCGGGCAGGCCGTCGATACCGAACTCACCGACTTCTTTACCTCGATCTCGGGTGCTCAGCCGGCGGTCCCTCCCAAACCGTCCGTGGCGTCCCCACTGTCATTCTTGAAGCAACCTCCACACCTCGCGTCCAAGTCGTCTCTGCGGCTGCCCGCTCCTCCGAAGCCCGAATCGGATAAATCGCTGCCGCCGTTGATCGATCCCACACCGCCTCCCCTGGCCACCGCCTCTGAATTCCCCGACTTCAGTTTGACGGCAGCCGCAGCGAAGCCCACCGCTGTCACGCCCCCGCGCGTGACTGGTTCGACATCCGGCGCGATGCCACAGCCAGCCAAGGCGGTCTCGCCGCAACGCAGTTCCAAATCGAAGAAGTTGCCCATCCCTGTCATCGCTGGAATTGCCGGCGGTTCCTGCGTGCTGTTGTTCCTCGTCGTGTATTCCATGGGCTGGTTTGGAGGTTCCTCGCCCGTCGTCAGCACGAAGAACATCCCACAGACCAAGTGGCCTGCCGACAAGCGCGAGGTCACCGTCGGCGGAGCCAGTTCCGACTTCAAGACCATCACTGAAGCCTTGAAAGCCGTGCGGCTGCGGTTTGAGCCGACGAATGACAACGATCAAATGGTTGTCCGAATCGCCGCCGGAACGTACCGGGAAAACATCTCCGTGGATGCCAGCATTCGCAGAACGGGCAAGAAAAAGCCCGGCGAAACGGTCGTGCCGGAATGGCCCAAGGGGATCAAGCTTCTGGGCGAGGGGAAAGTCATTCTCGAACCGAGCAAAGATGGACCGAGTGATGTTGCCGTCGTCCGGCTGAAGCAGATCGCCAGATTTGTCATCGAAGGGATCGAGATCAATGCGTCCGGCAGGCCCACCGCCATTGAACTCTCCGATTACATGGTTGACACCCAGCTCAGTCGCCTGACGGTTCGCGGCTTCACCGAAGCGGGCGTGTCATGCCAGGGGGCGCAGGGATCGGCGTTTGGCGTACTGACCAGCGATGAAGTGGTCCTCGATCAACTGCGCCTGGAGCCGGCCGCCAGCGCGACGAATGCTGTGGGAGTCCGAATGCGCGAGGACAAAAGTGGCAACACCAGCTACGTCATTGTCCGCGGCTGCAGATTCGTCGGACCGATGGCGGCGGGGATCACGATCGCGGGGTCGTGGCCGTTCAAAATCACCATGACGGAGAACGTCTTCAGCCAGGTGCAGGATGGCGTTCGCCTGGAAGGTCAGATTGCGTGGAAGGATATTGTTCTGGCCAACAACACCTTCCACGATGGTCGGCATGGGATTCTCTTCACGAAGATGCCCGGCGATGGCTCGCGCGATCTGGTCTTTCGCCGCAACCTCTTCTCCCAGATGCAGGTGGCCGATGGCTTCGTGCAGGAGGGCTACAACGAAGGGTTGTTCAACGGCATGATCTCGAGTGAACCTCCCGGAACGGACTACAACTGGTCCGATCGCGCGGCTCCCGTCGCGCCGCTGGCGGGAGAGATCAACCGCCTCTTTGCGCAGAATGGCAAACGAGGCGAGACAGGCTTCGCATTCGCTTCGACCGAGATCGATGATCCGAAGTTCCTCGCTCCCTCTGACAAGAGCGTGCAACGCAAAGTCGATTTGTCACCAGATCCCAAACTGAAGCTGACCTACGAGAAGCCTTGGGTGGGAGCCATCGGCCCCTGATCCGTTGTCGAGAAAACTGAGAACGCGGGCATCCACTGCGGTTCACATTTTGGCGGCACAACGAACTCTGCTCCTCTGCCCCTACAATCGGCATCATCGTAAAACTCGAATTGGGGGTTTGATGCAATTGCCTTGTAGGACAGGACTTATTTTTTTCAGTGAACAATTGAGCCGCTTTCAACCGAGTGGTCTCCGGCCGATCCTCCGGTCGAACTGAGCACAACCTGCGTCTCACAGATGACTTAGCCCGCCGTTTCAGAGGGCTCTCCGGCGGGGCTGTACATCTCTCTCACACGTGTCATTTCTGATGCGTCGTGCAAGGCGAAGCTGGCTTTGGGATTAAACTGTACAGTTGCCCGAGGCTCCCTCCCATGACCATCATTGTCTCACCTGCCGACGACCACCCACGCCTCCCTTTCGTGGTTTTTGCTCCCCCCTTTTGAGCTGTCCTACGTCAGTCTTGTGGAACGGTTGTCGGCTGCGAAACAGCAGGTGGCATCATGTCGCGATTGTCGAATACTCATCGTCAGCAACAACACGCAAGAGCGCTGCACGGCGCAGTCTCCGCGCGAGCTGGTTCGGCTCGTCCGAACGTCGCTTATCGTCAGCGCGGCCTGGTTGGCGGAAGCCGTTCGTCCCACTTTGGTGCTCCCGAAGCGTGGCACGAACCGCGCGGCCGGCACGAGATCGAATACATCGCTCAACCGGCGGGCGAACGTTTTGTCCATCCGGTCTCCATCGATGACGTTCGGGCGCGCGTGGCACTGCTTCCCGTGGAGTTCACCCGCCAGATCGAGGTCATTCAGTTCAGCACGATGACTCGCAAACGGCAGCTCTTCCCGTTGTACGGCATGCAGTGGGGTCCGAATGTTTACCTCTACCCGATGGAAGCATCGCTCGTGGAATCGTACCGACGGCCCCCGACGCCGGAGCAGTTGGTCGAAGCCCGCATGTTTGGCGGCGATTGGTCGCAGGTCGGGCGCGAGTGGCGTCTGACCTGGACGCCCGACACGATCCGCGATTTCTATTTGAACAACGTGCTGATTCATGAGATCGGCCATGTGAATGATCAGCGGAACACGAACTCGGTCGCGCGCGAACGCTATGCCAACTGGTTCGCCACCGAGTACGGCTTCCGCGCATCACGCGGGCGTCGCTGAAAGTCAAAATGCCGACAACCCCACGTCGGTTGGAATCGTTGTAGCGTGCGGTTCATCGGGGCAGGATGCCTCGATGAACCGCATGTTCATTTCCGGTCTTGTGGGAGGGATCAACTACTCCCGCGCCAGATCGGCCGCCGGGGTGATGAGACCCAGTTCGAGCAGGCTGCTCACGAACTGACGTGCGACCGGACCGGCGGACTTGCCTCCCGAGCCACCATGCTCGAGGACCACGACGAACGCGACGCGCGGCCGCTCGGCGGGAACGTAGCCTGCGAACCACGCATGGTCGGCGCCGTTCGTTTCCGCCGTGCCGGTCTTGCCCGCAACGGTCACATCTTTCAACCTCACGGTGTTGTAGGCGGTGCCGCGCGGATCGTGAACCACCATCGTCAGCCCTTCACGCACGGCTGCCAGCGTTTCAGGATGCAGTCCGACGATCGGTTGCGCTTCGGGATGAGCAAACACCGGATGGAATGACCGCGAATCATCCAGTTTCGCTGGCCCGGCTTCCCCCGCGAGATGCGGTGTGACGAGTTGCCCCTCGTTGGCGATGGCCGCCATCGCGCGCGCCATCTGCATCGGCGTGACCAGCAACTCGGACTGACCGATCGCCAGCCCGAGCGTATCTCCCGGATGCCAGCGACGGCGCTGACCTGCGATCAGCTCGTCCGGCGACGGCAATCGCCCGGCCGATTCCGACGGCAAGTCGATTCCCGTCGGTTGACCGATCCCGAAGCGATCGGCCCAATCGACCAATGTCTGCGGTCCCATGCGTCGTCCCGCCGTGAAAAAATAGACGTTGCAGGAACGACAGAGCGCATCGGCCAACTGCATCTCGCCGTGTCCGAGTTTGTAGTGACGGTACGTCAGGCATCGATGCTGATCGGGACGGTCGAGAAATCCCCGGCAGTGGATCGGGACATCGGGTGGCACCTTGCCACTCTCGACCGCCGCCACCGCCGTGATGACCTTGAACACGGACCCGGGTGCCAGCGCCATCTGAGTCGCTCGGGGAAAGAGCGGCTTGCGCGGATCGGCCAGTAGATCGCGCCAGCGGTCCTGATCGGGAACCACCAGCAAATTGAGATCGAACCGCGGCGCGGCGGCGGCGGCCAGGATCGCTCCCGTGTGGACATCCAGCGCGACGAGACATCCCCCTTGCGGGCAGGTCGCCTCGTTCGCCTTCCCCTGATGCGATTCGTCGTCGGTCGCGCCGGCCAGCGTCACCGTTTCGAGGGCCTCATCCAACAGTCGTTCCGCGCGGCGCTGCACGTCGAGATCCAGGGTCAGCACGAGGTCGCGGCCGTGTTTCGGCTCGCGCAACACTTCACTGGCAACCACCTCACCGCGGCGATTCTTCACCAGGCGCCGCTCTCCCCGAACGCCATGCAGGTGCGCGTCGTATTGCAGTTCGAGGCCGCTGCGCCCGATGCGGTCTCCCGCGCGGTAGTCGAGCGGGTCTTCTTGCGGCTGCTGCTCGCGCCGGGCCGCGACCTCCTCGGGCGTCAACGGGGTGCGACTGCCGATCAGGTGCGCGGCCAGTTCGGCCTGCGCATAAGTGCGCCGCGTCTGCCGGGAAATTCGCGATCCGGGATACCGTTCGGGATGAGCTTCGATCTCGGCCCTCGTATCGGCGTCCACGTCGGTCACGATCGTGTGATAGTCCTCTTCCTCGGCGATCGGCCCCGCATCGACCGGCCGGTTCGGAGCCTCGGTCAACTGTTTGCGAACCTGATCCCACGCAACCTGCCAGCCGGTCTTGGAACTCAACGACGCGGGCGGCGTTTCGTCGAAAGCCTTTTCCTCGCGCTGTTCGCGGAACCGGATCACGGCTTCCTTGATCTGCGCGACTCGACGCTGAACGGCCTGGCGAACGGAGGCGATCTGCTCCGAATCCCGACCCGTCAACGAAGCGAGTGACTTCCAAATGTCGTCGCGGCGTGACAGGACTCGCTCCTCTTCAGCCGCAACGAGTTTCTTGTCGCGGCGTTCGAGTCGGCTCAGCCGTTTCATCGCCTCACTGCGCAACCAGCGCGAGTCGGCCGGCTCTTGCACGAGTCGATAATGAACTTGCAGATCGTACCGCTCGACTTCGCCCGCCAGCACGCTGCCGTCCGCCGCCAGAATGCGACCGTCCCGTGCGGGAATTTCTTCACGCACTTCGTAGGTTTGCTCGAAACCGGTCGCGAATTGCTCCCGCAGACCGACTTGAAGCTGCACCATTCGCACGGAGACGGCAATCAGCGGCGCAATCATTCCCAGCCACAACAACATCAGTCGCAGGCCCGGCGCGCGGTCCGCGTCCCACGCGCTCGCCTGCCGCAAGTCGTCTCTCTGCCACGCCGTTGCCAGTCGATTCCACATCACGCCGAGTCCGTCAACATGTTCCAGCGATTGGAACGTCCAGCGACCGAAGTTTCGCGCCGAGAGGAACCGCCCAGCAGCCAACGACTCACCGTGACAAACATCACAGCAACTCCGGCCGTCCACATCGCGTCGCCGAGTGCTGCCACCAACACCTGAACCGGATCGACGACTCGGCCCGCCAGGACCGCGTACGTCATCGGTGACAGCACCCGCCAGACCGTTGTGGTCAGGAATACCATCGCTGCGATCGCCATCACACCCCGCGAGCGGCTTGCCGATTTCAGCATCTGCAAACTGAGACCGATCATGGCTGTGAGTGCGACCTGCACGCCCAACCGTTCCGGTGACAGGCCGTCCAGCAGCAGGCCCACACCTGCCGACCAGATGATTGCGGCGGCACCTTCGCACCAAAACGCGATGAAGATCAGAGCCAGCGCCGGCAAAAAGGGATGGCCGGCGACAGTGGTCCATCCGACAATCTCGCCGCTCTGCAACGCGATCGTCAGATAGATCAGCCCGGCAATCGTGAAATGTCGTCCCATGAGTTCACAGTCCGTCAAAGCGATGAGAAACCGATATCGCGGCGATCTTGTTCATTTGGCAGCCAATCGTCCGGAATTAATCGTTGTTCGCAGAACCTGCACCGTGGTCAGTCGACTCGGCAGCGGAGCCGGTTCGACGAGGACCTTCCATTCGCGATCGTCGGGACCAAGCGTCGCTTCCACGACTTTGCCGTAGTACAGCGGAGTCGAGACCAGGCCATCGCGGTCTGCCGTGTAGACGCCATCGCCGACTCGAACCGATTCCGTCGCGGCGATTCCCTCCAGCTTGCAGAGCAAGTCCCCCTGTCCCTTCAAAATGCCTCGTGCCCCGAACGCGAAGCCGGTCTCCGCTTCTTGAATCAACTGTGCGCGACCGCGATACGCCGCGTCGGTCAACAACAGCAGCGTGCTCGTCCAGCGACCGACTCGCTCGATCTTGCCGATCGCGTTGCGGCCCATCAGCACCGAGTCCTCGGGCGACAACTC
>JANODP010000028.1:0-20706 GCA_031412755.1 Schlesneria sp.
CCACGATCTCACGCTCGGGAAGAACGAGGCGTTTTCCCTGCAGCTTTCCGGCATGAATGATCAACTCGGCCATGATTTTGCTCGCACTGGGGCTGGATCAAGTGCTGACTGTCATGATGATGAGCGATGAGGGTTGAAGGATAAGGGACGGTTTCGAGTCCAACTCCCTCGCCAACTTCTCACCGAACTACCGGGGAACCATGAGCGGTTCGCCGCACTGCGGGCAGGTGAGACTCTTGCCCTTGTGAGACGAACTGACCTTGAATTTCTTGCCGCAGGAACAATTGAACCGCACGCGCGTCGGATCGGGTTCCTGATCGAGATGCGTTCGTTCCCACACCCGCTTGGCCACCTCCTGCATCTTGGCCAGCAGGTGTTCCGGTTCATAGGGCTTGGTGAAATATCCGTCCGCCCCAACCCGCTCGGCCAGATCGCGCGAGTCCTGTCGATCGATGGCCGTCACGATCAGGATGGGGACCGAATCGTCGGTGTGTTTCAATCGCTCGCAGATCTCGAAGCCACTCTCGCCCGGCAGAATCAGATCCAGAATGACGAAGTCGGGCTTTTGCATGACGAAGGTCGCCTGGGCCTGGCCCCCTTCCTTGGCGACTCGAACCTTCAACCCCTGCCGTTCCAGAATCGCTCGCAACGTCTCAGCCGAATCGACATCATCCTCGACGACCAACACCAGATTGATCGGAATCTCGACCGCAGCCAGGTTCGCCCATCGTTCCGGTACCATGCCGCACCGCCCCACCAAGTTGGCCCCTCAGAGCCGTTGCTCCAGTGCAGTTCACCCGCCTCGACTGGAAGGCATTGCTCTCTGTGACCATCGGAATACCGAAAACCGTGGGCCGCTGCAATGCTTTCCACCCGTGAATGCCGCGGCGTCCGCAGGCTTCGCTCTTGTAAACCGACTGAAGATCGCGAGGCAACGAGACTCACAGGCCGACACGGGAAGCTCCCAAGTTCAAACCCGAATTCCAAGGTCGGGCTGAAGCAGGACGTTTCGGGAGCGAAACCTGGCAGAGAATATCGCGACTCATTCACGCCGGTTCGGCCGATGGATGTTTCGATTTCGAGTTTGTTTTGGAATTGCGATCGGTTGGTGACAGCACCGATCCGGCGGTCCCAACCGGGAGGGGATGGTGATTTCTCCGCTGCCTTGGTGCGAGGCGCCGACCGTCGCTATAATCCGCCGCGCCTCAGGATGCCGAGTGTCGGGGACCGGGCTTTGTCAGTACGGGAAGAGACAACGTTACATGCCTAAAGAAGAGGCGATTGAAGTCGAGGGGGACGTTGTGGAAGCCCTCGCCAACACGCAGTTCCGCGTGAAACTCACCAACGGTCACACGGTGATGGCCCACGTCGCGGGCAAGATGCGCAAGCACTTCATCCGGATCGTACCGGGCGATCACGTCATCGTCGAAGTCTCACCCTACGACCTCAATCGCGGTCGCATCATCTTCCGCGAGAGATAAGACGCGGGGCGAGTCGGCCATTCGCATCTCCATCTCTGTGGGCCGCGCGATGCGCGGCGGCGCGGCTCGACCCGAAAACATTCACCCCGTCAACAATGTGCATTCACCCAGGCAACAGGGTGTACGGACGATTCGTCGTGATCTCTTGGTGACGCATTCATGTCGAGTGTTTCCTCCGCTGGCGATTCGACCCTGTCGCCGCTGCCGTTCGTGCAGGTCTTCACTGACGGAGCCTGTCGCGGCAATCCGGGCCCCGGCGGCTGGGGTTGCATCCTCCGGCATCCCGCTTCCGGTTCCGAGAAGGAACTGTCGGGGGGCGAGCCGTTGACGACCAACAATCAGATGGAACTGCAGGCGGTCATCTCGGGACTGGAGGCGCTGAAGTCGCGCTCCGAGGTTGAGGTCATCACGGACAGCAAGTACGTCGCGCAAGGTTGTGCCGAGTGGATGGCCGGCTGGAAACGGAACGGCTGGCGGCGCAAAGAGGGCTCGTCGTGGAAGCCCGTCAAGAACGTCGAACACTGGCAGAAGTTGGACCAACTCCTCAGCCGGCACAGGGTCCGCTTCACCCACGTCCGCGGACACATGGGTCATCCCGAGAACGAACGCTGCGATGTCCTCGCCGTCGCCGCCGCGATGGCGTTCATGGGGCAGTAATTCAATTCGTTGCCCGTTCCGTTGACCGGGAACTGATGCGGCACCATTCCGTAAATTCATCCTGTGTGCCGGAGACCGGTATCATGCTTGTCGCCCACGGGGCCTTCCCAAAATCGGCCGGTTGTCGACCCGCTTGGCCGTGTGTCTTGGTCCTCGCCTGCGCATCACTGGCCGCGATCTGTTCTGCCTGCAACCACACTCCGGAGCCGAGTCCGACGATGACAGAAGCCACGCCTCGGAACGAAGCCGAAACGCCCAACAAGGCTCTGCTCGACGAAGCGAATGCCGCCGGGCGGTGGTTCCACGCGAAGAAGAGTCGTCCGATCTGGGCTCGGCGGTTGGAGGCGGCTCAATCGGTGAAGACGCTGGAGGGTGAAGAACAGGTTGACGCTGGTCACTACCTCTGCAAAGGCGAAGCCGGAGACATCTGGCCGCAGACGGAGCAGGATCTTCACGAGCGTTACACCGCCACCGATGAAGTTGCGGCTGGCGGCTGGCGCAAGTACCAACCACATCCTGACGCGCAGGGAGTGTTGGCCACGCAGATCGACCACCCCTTTGAGGTCCAAGCCACATGGGGCCAACTCACCGGCAAGCCGGGCGATTTCCTCCTCAAAAACTTCCGGGATCGCGACACCGCGTATCCCGCCGACGTGTGGATCGTGGACCAGACCCTGTTTGGGCAGACCTACGAGTCCGTCGCGCCGGGCAGGTGACGTCTGATCGGCCGGCCAATGCGAGAAGCCCGACAGGGAACTCCCTGTCGGGCTTCTCTCCATTCGATTCGTCGTGTGGGCACCGTTCCTACGTCAATCCCTCTCCATCGCGGACAGACCGGCTGTACCGGGCTACTTGATGAAGAGCATTTCCTGATAGGTGGGGAGTGGCCAGTGATCGTCGGCGACGATTCCTTCGAGCTCATCGACGACGGCTCGCACCGCCTCCATCGCGGGCTTGACCTTCTTGGCACAGCGTCCGGCCGCCTCCTGCGGGTTCGAGACGCCGTGTCCGCCGTGGCCACCCTCATGAATCAGGTGCTCCAGGGCGGAGATGTTCTGGTTGAGCGACGTGATCAGGCTGCTGAGTTTCGTCAGCAGCGAGGCATCGAATTCGACACCGGCCGCCTTGCAGTTGGCGGCGGCGGCGGCGAGTTCGCTCTGATAGCGAACGGCGGCCGGGTAGATCGTCGTCTTGGCGATCTCGTGCGTCAGCTTGGCCTCGACGTTGAGCGTCAGGACGTACTGCTCGAAGTAGATTTCGCGGCGGCTTTCGAGTTCGCGCGGCGTCAGCACCTTGTACTTGTCCATCATCGACACGACCGCCGGATCGGTGAGGTCCGGCAGAGAATCGATCGTCTGCTTCCTGTTCGGCAGACCGCGCTTGGCCGATTCGGCCTGCCACTCTTCCGTATAACCGTCGCCGTTGTAGATCACCGCGCCGTGCTCGTTGATGATGGCCTTGAGCAGCGATTGGACGGCTCCGTTGAGCTTGGCCTGATCGCCTCCGCCTGTGGCCTTTTCGAGTTCGGTGGCGCAGAAGTCGAGCGACTCGGCCATGATCGTGTTCAGGGCGACGAGTGGTCCCGCCATCGACTGGCTGGAACCGACCGCCCGGAACTCAAACTTGTTGCCGGTGAAGGCGAACGGACTGGTGCGGTTGCGGTCTCCCGCGTCCTTGGGCAATGGCGGCAGCGTATCGACACCGACCGTCATCACGCCCGCCTGCTTGCTCGTCGCAGCCGTACCGCTCTTCTTGATCTGCTCGAACACGTCGGCCAATTGCTCGCCGAGGAAGATCGAGATGATCGCGGGTGGGGCCTCGTTCGCACCGAGTCGGTGATCGTTGCCCGCATGGGCGACGACGGCTCGCAGCAGGGTCGCGTGCTTGTGGACGGCACGGATGACGGCCGCGCAGAACACGAGGAACTGCATGTTCTCGTGCGGGGTCTTGCCCGGTTCGAGCAGGTTCCCTTGCGTCGCATTGCCGAGCGACCAGTTGCAGTGCTTGCCCGAGCCATTGACACCGGCGAACGGCTTCTCGTGCAGGAGGCACTCCAGCCCGTGCTTCTGAGCCACCTTCTTCAAGATCAGCATGGTGAGCTGCTGGTGGTCGGCCGCGACGTTGGCGTTCTCGTAAATCGGAGCAATCTCGTACTGGCTCGGAGCCACTTCGTTGTGGCGGGTCTTGACCGGGATGCCCAGCTTGTACATCTCGCGCTCGGCGTCGAGCATGCAGGCCAGCACGCGATCCGGGATCGCACCGAAGTACTGATCGCAAAACTCCTGCCCCTTCGGAGAAGCAGCACCAAACAGCGTGCGGCCGGCATTGATCAGGTCGGGCCGGGCGAAGAAGAAGTTGCGGTCGATCAGGAAGTACTCCTGTTCGGGACCGCATGTCGAGACGACGAGGGCGGGAGACTTGTGGCCGAAGATTTTCAGAACGCGTTGTGCCTGAGTGTTGACCGCCTTCATCGAACGGAGCAGCGGCGTCTTCTTGTCGAGTGCTTCGCCGGTCCACGAGAAGAACGCGGTTGGAATGCAGAGTGTCGTGCCGTTCGCATTTTCGAGGATGTACGCCGGGCTGGTCACGTCCCAGGCGGTGTAACCGCGAGCCTCAAACGTGGCGCGAATGCCACCCGACGGGAAGCTCGACGCGTCCGGTTCGCCCTGAATCAAAGCCGATCCGCTGAACTCGGCCACCGCACCGCCGACGCCGTCCGGGTTGAGAAAGCTGTCGTGCTTTTCGGCCGTCAGACCGGTCAGCGGATGGAACACGTGAGCGTAGTGCGACGCTCCCTTCTCGATCGACCAATCTTTCATGGCGGCGGCCACGGTGTCGGCCACGGAGGGATCGAGTGGCTCACCCATCTCAATCGTCTTGAGCACCGACTTGAAAACGCTCTTGGGGAGACGGTCCTTCATGACCTTGAGGCTGAACACGTTTGAGCCGAACAGTTCGCCTGCCGAAGTGTCGGCAAAGTTCAGTGGGGCCGGAGCCGATTCGTAATTCGTAACCGCTTTGATTGCATTGTTGCGCGATGCACTGCCACTCATGAGACGTTGCCTTCAAAAAACAGGGTTGAGCGCGAAAAGGCCTCTGCCGCTCGTTCACGACGAGCAACCGCTATGCCGGGCGATCACCGGACGCCGACCGGGAAGGAAGGGCGGGACTCTAACACGATTTCTCTCAAACGTCACGGCCACGGGCGGCGGTTCCGGTGCGACTTTTGAGCATCGCTGCCCGGTTTCTTGGCTGAGCCTGCTTACCCGACAGGCGACTTCATTTCCCAATCGGCCTGGCGGCTTCCACTCTTGCCGCGCGAGTGCCTGTGGTGTGATCCCCGAACACCCCCGATTGAGCAAATCGCTCGAAGTTGAAACGGCCGCTCCGTTGAGAATTCACGCTGCCAACTGCCAGGCTGGGGCGCTACAAGGAAACCCACAAGCCGATAACAGGTGCCACGACTTTTCAACGGACGGTTGCTCGGCGACGATTGCTCGGCGACGATTCCACCGACTGAGCCAGCCGGTACTGATCGGCGAACATTTTCCACCGGCGGATTGAACTCTCGGGTCAAGGGGGACTCACCGCCGATCAATCCGCCAGTCCCACCAAATCTGGTAATGCTGGTGGGAGCTTTGAACTTGGAGTCTGGAAGACATACGAAGATCGCGGCTTTGCTTGACGATGCGGGCTGCGGTGTTAGAATCGCCGCCCGTTGAGTCCTATTGGCTTTGGAGCTTGAGTTCAACGGCAGACGATTGGAACAACGAGGGGTCGTAGCTCAATTGGTTAGAGTACCGGACTGTCGATCCGGTGGTTGCGGGTTCGAGCCCCGTCGACCTCGTTTGATGGAAACACGCAACACGGCCACCAGTTCCTCGGAACTGGTGGCCGGTTTGTTTTGATGGGTGAGGTCGCCGCGATGGGGTGACTGCTTCAATCGTTTTCAATCGTTGGAACCAGTCCAATTCACTCTTCTTTACTCTTCCGGATCGATGGAGTTCACGGATCGTTTGGCCGCAATCGAGTCGTTATGGTCGGAACCAAGGCCGTTCTGCCGAACAACAAACTTTGATTCTCCCCGCCTGCCGAGTCATCGTCGATGGCGATGGAGTGTGTCAGTTGTCATACTCTCCAGCCGTGGTTGCGGACTCGTGGTACTGTCTGTGCAGAGCCGTAATCACCTGTTACGATGCCGCCCACAAACCGGCACGTTTTTCGTTTTGATCGCTCTTTCGGGCACTCCCCGTTCGCGGCACAGGCCCTTATTCTTACGACGAGGTTGACCACGCAATGGCCACCGCTCTGAAAGCTCCTCCGGCATCACGCCAGACCGACAGCGAGCCGGTTGCTGCGGCAACTGGCTCGGTCGATGAAGTTGCCGACGTACCGGTCGTCGCCTTGGATCCGACCGAGCTCGACGAATGGCTCGAGTCGGTGGATGACATCGTTCATCGGCATGGGCCCGCCGCGTTGAGCCAACTGCTGATGCAACTTTATTCGCGAGCCCAGGCTCAGGGCGTGCCGGTTGTCCCAGCCATCACGACGCCCTACATCAACACGATTCCCCCCGAGGCCGAGCCGCCGTTTCCCGGCGACCGCGCCATCGAACGACGGCTGCGCAGCATCATTCGCTGGAACGCGATGGCGATGGTCGTCCAGGCGTATGCGACCGGAACGGGTGTTGGTGGTCACATCTCGACGTTCGCCTCGTCGGCCACGCTGGTGGAGATGGGTTTCAACCACTTCTTTCACGCCCGCACGGACGATCACACGGGCGACATGATCTATTTTCAGGGGCACTCGTCGCCCGGGATGTATTCGCGAGCGTTCGTCGAGGGGCGGCTGTCCGAGGCGAAACTCAAACAGTTCCGCCGCGAACTGCCTCGCGGGACCGGCCTCTCGTCCTACCCGCATCCGTGGCTGATGCCCGAATTCTGGCAGTTCCCGACGGTGTCGATGGGGCTCGGTCCGATCTGTTCGATCTACCACGCGCGGTTCCTGCGCTACCTGCAACATCGCGGGCTGCTCGACACCTCCAAGTCGCGCATCTGGGCGTTCCTCGGTGACGGTGAGATCGACGAGCCGGAATCGCTCGCCCCCATCTCGATGGCCTCGCGCGAGAAACTCGACAACGTCACCTGGGTTGTGAACTGCAATCTGCAACGGCTCGACGGTCCCGTGCGCGGCAACGGCAAGATCATTCAGGAACTCGAAGGGATCTTCCGGGGAGCCGGTTGGAACGTCATCAAGATCGTGTGGGGCAGCGACTGGCAACCACTGCTCGATGCCGACGAGACGGGCGCCCTCGTCAAGACGCTCGGTGAGGTCGTGGACGGCCAGTTCCAGAAGTACAGCGTCGAGACGGGGGCCTACATTCGCGACGACTTCTTCGGCCGGCACCCCGATCTGCTGAAGCTGGTCGAGCACCTGAGCGACGATCAGATTCGCAACCTGCGTCGTGGCGGACACGATCCGATCAAGGTCTACGCCGCCTACAAGACGGCCACCGAACACAAGGGGGCACCGACCGTCGTGCTGGCTCACACGGTCAAGGGCTTCGGCATGGGTGAAGCCGCCGAGGGAAAGAACACGGCGCACCAGACCAAGAACCTCGAAGAACAGTTCCTGCTGAAGTTCCGCGATCGGTTCGACCTGCCGCTCACCGACGAGCAGGCCAAGGCCGCCGCGTTCTACAAACCGGCCGACGACAGCCCCGAGATGAAGTACCTGCACGAACATCGTCAGAAGCTCGGCGGCTACCTCCCGGCGCGCGTGCCGACGACGGAACGGCTTCCCATCGCCGATCGCGCGTCGTTCGCCGAGGCCAATGGCGAAGTCGGCAAGGACCGCTCGACCACGATGGTCCTCGGCCAGATTCTGCGGTCGCTCATGCTCGACAAGGCCATCGGCCAACGAATCGTCACGATCATTCCGGACGAGGCCCAGACGTTCGGCATGCAGGCGCTGTTCAATCGTTTCGGAATCTATTCGAGCAAAGGGCAGCTCTACACGCCGGTCGATGCCGGGTCACCGCAGGCATACAAGGAGTCGCTCACCGGACAAATCCTGATGGAGGGGATCAACGAAGCGGGGGCGATGGCCTCGTTCGTCGCGGCGGGCACGGCCTATGCAAACGTCGGGCTGAACATGATCCCGTTCTACATTTACTACTCGATGTTCGGGTTCCAGCGCGTCGGCGACCTGATCTGGCTGGCGGCCGATTCGCGCTGCAAGGGTTTCCTGTGCGGAGGAACCTCGGGCCGCACGACACTCAACGGCGAGGGACTGCAACACGAGGACGGTCACAGCCAACTGATGGCCGGAACGGTTCCGAACCTGCTCGCCTACGACCCGGCCTTCGGGTACGAGTTGGCCATCATCGTGCAGGACGGTCTGCGACGGATGTACGCCGATGGCGAAGACGTCTTCTACTACCTGTCGGTCTACAACGAGTCTTACACGATGCCCGCGATGCCGAACGGGGTCGAAGAGGGAATCGTCAAGGGGCTGTATCCGCTCGATCCAACCGTCCCAGCGAAGAAGCGCGCCACCCGCGCTCAACTCCTCGGCAGCGGGCCACTTCTGAACGAGGTCATTCGCGCCCAGAAGCTGCTGGCCGAGAAATACGGCGTCGAGTCGGACGTCTGGAGCGTCACCAGCTACAACGAACTGAAGCGCGAGGCCCAGTCCACAGCCCGCTGGAACCGGCTGCATCCGGGCGCGAAGCCGAAGGTGAGCCACGTCGAGCAGGCGCTGAGCGGTCTCAAGGGACCATTCATCTCTTCCAGCGACAACGTGCAACTCGTCGCCGAGCAGATTCGCCCGTACATCACCGGCCAGTACGTCGTCTGCGGCACGGACGGGTTTGGTCGCAGTGAATCTCGCGAAGAGCTGCGGCGCCACTTTGAAATCGACGCCGAGTGCGTGGCCTATACCACGCTGGTCGCCCTCAGCCAGGACGGCCGGTTCGACGCGAAAAAACTGCCGCAGGCGTTGAAAGACTTGGGCATCGACCCCGAAAAGGTGGACCCCGCATTCGCGTGAAACCGGCGGTCGCAAACCGCAACGATTCTTGAGCTCCTTCGGTCCCTTGCGTCACTTCGGTCCCTTCAGGTGAACTCCGTGGGGCGGTGGGGACAAAATGGGACCAAAACTCAACAGACACAAAGCAGACCCTGGTGGGCCGTGCCCACTCTACGAGAGAGACCTCGCACATCATGGCCATCGAATTCAAACCCAATCTTGGTGACGGCGTAAAGAGCGCCGACGTGGCGGCGCTGCATGTGGCGGCCGGTGACACGGTCGAAGTCGGCCAGGTCGTCATGGAACTGGAGACCGACAAGGCCGTCCTCGAAATCCTCGCGGACCAGGCGGGGACGGTCTCGAAGCTGCTCGTCAAGAAAGGGGACACCGTCAACGCGGGCTCGGCCGTGCTGGTGCTCGAACAGAGTGCGAATGCGGGCAAAGCCGCCAAAGCGGCTCCTGCGGGATCGGCGAAGACCCCCATGTCGAAAGAACTGGAATCTGTGTTGTCGGTCGATCAGGGTGCCGCTTCGGCCTCGGTGGCGAACCGCAACGGGGGAGCCCAAGCCGCGATTGCCAAAGCGGTGACACCGATCACGGCCAAGGCCGTGCAGCCATCAACGGATGGCCGCGATCTCCCGCTGCCAGCCGGTCCGGCGACGAGACGTCTCGCCCGCGAGCTCGGTTTGAACCTGGCGAGCATCTCCGGCACCGGCTCCGGTGGCCGGATCACGCTCGAAGACGTGGCGCGTGCGGTGGCGGGTGGCGGATCGGGTGGAGGCCGTGGCCTCGTCGAGCCGCCTCTGCCGGACTTCGCGCAGTACGGCCCGGTCGATCGACAGGCGTTCACGAAGTTGCAGAAAACGTCGGCCAACAACCTCAGCCTCGCGTGGCAGATCATTCCGCACGTCACGCAGCACGACCTCGCCGACATCACCGAAACCGAGGCCGCTCGCAAACGCTTCGTCGAGACCGCGCCGAAGGGTTCGCCCAAGGTGACGATGACCGCGCTCGCCATGAAGGCGGCCGTGGCGTGTCTCAAAGAGTACCCGCAGTTCAACGCCAGCTACGACTCGGCCAAGACCGAGGTCGTACTGAAGCGCTACTACCACATCGGCGTCGCCGTCGATACGCCCAACGGTCTGGTCGTGCCGGTGATTCGCAACGTCGATCAAAAGACGGTCCTTCAACTGGCGGGCGAACTCTCCGAACTCGCTGCCAAAGCCCGCGATCGCAAACTTCAGATGAGCGAGATGCAGGGTGGAACCTTCACGATCACCAACCTAGGCGGCATCGGCGGCACGGCATTCACACCGATCGTCAACTACCCCGAGGTCGCGATCCTCGGCATGACCCGCAGCCAGAAGCAGCTTCAGTTGGTCGAGGGCGAAGTGACCGAACGCCTGATGCTCCCGCTGTCCCTCTCCTACGACCACCGCGTCATCAACGGAGCCGACGCCGCCCGCTTCACCGTCAAACTCGCCAACATGCTCAGCGACGCCTTCCGGTTGCTGATCGAGTGCTGAACTGTTGTCAGTCTTGTCGTTGGACGAAGTTGGAGATTTGTCATGCACACGTTGACTCGCATCACGCTCGACCCCACTGTCATGGGGGGCAAGGCCTGTATTCGCGGTCTGCGTGTCACTGTCGGGACGATTGTCGGACTGTTGGCGACCGGCCGCTCGCGTGAGGAAATCCTCAAGGCCTACCCGTACCTTGAACCAGAGGACATCGATCAGTCTCTGGCGTATGCGGCTTGGCGGGTGGAAGAGCATGAAGTTCCGCTGAACGTCGCATGAGCATCCAGATCGTCATCGACATGAATCTGTCCCCCGATTGGATTCCGTACTTGGGTATCCACGGTTGGTCGGCAGAACACTGGTCGATGATCGGCGATCCAAGAGCAACCGATGCCGAGATCATGGCGTGGTGTGTGGCGAATCATCGCGTCGTGTTCACACACGATTTGGATTTCGGTACGTTGCTGGCGTTGACTCATGCCGCCGGTCCCAGTGTTCTGCAAGTGAGAAGCCAGAACGTCCTGCCCGACCATTTGGGACCGATGGTTCTGGCCGCATTGCAACAGCACGAACCCGACTTGATCACAGGAGCACTGGTTGTGGTCGATGAGGTCAAAAGCCGGGTTCGCGTGCTTCCGCTCGGTTCAACGGAACGATGATTTCCTCTTTCATCACCCAACACATCCGGTCTTGATTGACGAGAGGTTGCGATCTTTTCGAGCCGCTGGTGTTGGCTTGCGTGCCCTTGGAAAGCAAACTGGCGAATGACCCCGACGGCGTGGCCAACGACAACGCCTACTCGACGGCCTCACCGTTCAGCCACACGCGACGCACGTGTAATTGTTCGTCGAGCAACACCAGATCGGCTCGCTTGCCGGGGGCGAGGCTGCCGAGGATGTGATCGACCCCCAGAATCTTGGCTGGCGTGAGCGTTGCCATGCGGATGGCCGTGTGCAGTTCGACGCCGACTGTCTGGTGCATGTGACGGACCATGTGATCCATGCCGCGCACGCTGCTCGCCAATGCAGTGCGATCCAACGTCCAACCGACTTCACCGTCGCTGATGATCGTTACGCCACAGTCTCGCGGACCGAAGACGTACTCGCCCGGCGGCATGTCGAGGGCGCGGTTGCAGTCGGTGACGAGGGCCGTTCGATCCGGGCCCATCATCTCGACCACAAACTGCAGCAGTTCGGGAGCCAGATGGCGGCCGTCGGCGATCACTTCGGTCGTCATCTCGTCGGTGGCGAGGACGAATTCGGCCATGCTCGCCTGCATCGGCACGCCAAACCGTTCGCGCATCCCGGGGACGCTGCTCATCGCGCAGTAGAAGTGATCGACGTGCCTCATGCCCAGTTGAAACGCCGCGGCCATCTCGGTCCAGGATGCGTCCGAGTGCCCCGCGTTGAGGCGGATGCCCAGCGCTGCCGCATCGCGGAAGAAGTCGCCCGCGCCGGGAAGCTCGGGGGCGCAGGTCGCGACCAGGATCGTCGGGGCGTAGCGCAGGTACTCGGCATACTCTGACTTTGTCGGGGGCCGCGCCGGGGCCTTCGGATGGCAGCCGACCTTGTCCTCGTTGAAGTACGGTCCGTAAAGATGTGCGCCCAGCACGTGACCCGCCGCGCGAAACTGTTCGCTCAACTGCAGGAAACGCAGCGTCTGCTCGTGCGTGGCGACGGTGCTGGTTGGAACGAGGCCCGTCGTCCCGTGCCGCCGATGCGCCGTGACGGCCTTCGCAAACGAAACCTCATCGCCGTCCATGAAGTCCGCGCCGTCACCGCCATGCACATGCATGTCGATGAAGCCGGGCGCGAGGAACCGTCCCGCCGCATCGAACCTCGGGCCGCCTCCTGGCGGGAGCGAGTCGAGTGGTCCGAGCGCCGCGATGCGCCCGGCCTTCACGTGGAGGCCGGCCCCGGTGACCAGACGGTCTGGCAAAACGAGCGTTGCGTTGTGAATCGCCAGGTCGGACATGAGCGACGTTCCGTCAGTGGAAAGGGAGATCAAACCTGCTTCCGCCACGATCATTTGTGCAAACGAATCGCACTCGCAAGGAGGCCGCGTCCTCGGTCGCGGCTCGGCGTGTGTTTGCTCGCGAACCTCGGCTGCTCCGACTATTGTCTACCGTCGAGCGAAACTCCCGACAAGCTCGTCTGCAATCAACCTGCCATGAGGAACAGCATGACCGACTCTGCAATACCCAGCCTCTACGAGCGCCTGGGTGGCGTGTACGCCATCGCGACGGTGGTCGATGATTTCATCGACCGCATCATGGACGATCCGCGTCTGAACGCGAACCCGAAGGTGGACGAGGCTCATCACCGTGTGTCGCGCGCCGGGTTCAAGTATCTGGTCACCGAACAGGTCTGCTGGGCGACGGGCGGACCGCAGCAATACACCGGCCGCTCGATGCGGGACTCGCACGCTCCTCTGGACATCACGCCGACCGAGTGGCAGGCGTTTCTCGACGACTTCCAGCAGACGCTGACCCGGTTCGGCGTCCCGCAGGCCGAACAGCGCGAACTGTTCGCCATCGTCGAATCGACGCGCGGCGACATCGTGAAGTTTGACGCCTGTTGAAACGGGCCAGACTCAGAACACGGACACCATCAGCAGCTGGGCCATGCGGATCAGCCACGCACGATCGTCGGCCGACATCGTGTCTGCCTTCAGGATCTGCGCGGTGCGGTTGCGGACATTCGTCACCATGAATCGCTGCGTGCTGGTCAGCGGTCGCTCCTTCTCAATCTCCAGGATCAGCGTCGTGATGCGATGCAGCGCTCGCGGTTCGTCGAGGTCTCCCCGCGCCGCCGCCGTCCAAACCGGAGATTGTCCGCCGTCGGCGAAGTGCTGCGTCAGCTTCAGGATCAGACTGGCAATGCGGGCCGCCTTCTCGTAATCGATCTTGTCGGGTGTGTCGCGGGGCGTGTGATAGTCGGGATGCTCGCCCGTGGAGAAGAACAGGAACGGGACTTCGCGATCGCGAAACGGTCCATAGTCGCTGCGGGTGCCGATCAGATCCGCTCCGAGACGACAGACCTCCAGTTTCGGGGGCGTTCCCAGCGCGGCCAGCGCCGACTTGAGTTCCGGGGCGTGTTCACTTCCCAACACGAAGACGGCCGGCAGCGGCAGGTCTCCCAGCGAACGGCCGATCATGTCGGCTGTGATGAACAGCTTGACCCGCTCGATGGGCCATGGCGAATGGGCCACAAACCACTTGGAACCCCAGAGCATTCGCTCTTCCAGATCAAACGAGATGAAGACCACGCTGCGCTTCGGCTTGGTTTCGGCCGTGGCCATTTGCCGGGCGACCTCCAGCAGCATTGCCACTCCCGAAGCGTTGTCGTCCGCGCCGGCGAAGACCTGTCCGTCGCGTATTCCCAGATGGTCGTAGTGGGCACTGACAATGACGATCTCGTCCGCCAGTTTCGGATCGCTCCCCGGCAGCCAGGCTCCGATGTTGTGTCCCAGAATGGGAATCGTGCCGTCCTCGGCGGCCGCACCGGGAATCGCTTGCAGAAAGGTGCGTGTTGTCGATGGCTTGTCGTTCGCGGAACCGGACGGATCGCCGACCGGCGGTTCGCTGAAGAGCGGCTGAAGTTTGGCGGCCTTCAATCGCTCGATGATGTACTCGCGCGCCTTTTCCTTCGCGGCGCTGGCCCGGCCTTCCATTGTCGGTCCGGCGAGGAATTCGATGTGTGGTCGCATCTGCTCGGCACGGATCGCCGGTTCAAACGTGACGGCTTTCGGCGGCGCCGCCTTGTCCTCGCCCCAGGCCATCGGACTGAGAAGCTGGCTCAGGACGAAGCCGCCCGCAATCAAGGTTCTGTTGAGTCCGGCCATTTGTCGAATCCTTTCGTTGGAGCAGCGGGATCGTCTCACCGAGCCGCGACTGTAGCGGTCGAGACGATTCTCGCGAAGTTTCCTATCGTAGCGGCTTCCGGTTGGTCGATGAATACCGCGGTCGAGTCAGCAGGTCACTGCAACTGCCCGCTGCCGACGCAAGCATCTCACACAGAGCGGTTTGCCCACAGGCACCCGCCGCCGATTTTTCAGGAGGAACGACGATGCGTCGAGCATTACTGGCCATGTTGGTGGTGGGAGCGGCGGTTCTCGCCGGAAGTCAGTCGGCTCAGGCCGCCGGCGAAGGACAGCCTTCCGATTGGGGCCGGTTCTACAATTACCCGTACGTCTACTACCCGCACAACTTCCAGGCTCCAGCCGAGTACAACAGCCTGTACAACCGCTATCCGCAAAGCCGCCAAATCCCGGTCTACAACAAGAACTGGTACAACTTTTACCCGACCAAGAAACCCTATCACATGGGCCATCACTACATTCTGGACGTATTTTGATCTGGGCGATCCCAGGGGGAGACGCGCGGCTCGACAACCTGACGGTTGCCGGGCCGCTGTCGTTCTTTGTTCGAAAGGTTCCCTGACCCGGCCTGTGCGATGCGCGGTGGATGGGACGAATAGGACTGACGGGACTGATGGAGCTTTCGTTGCTGCCACCCCTCATACGTCGCATTCGTCCCATCGGTCCCATGACTGCTCCGTATCACTTCGCCCGCCGAAACATCTGAATCCGCTTCCCATCGACTTCCGTCACGTAAACCGTGCCGCTGGAGTTGATCGCCATCAGGTGCGGCAGCTTCAGCGTCTCGGGACTGCCCCACGCTCCCAGCGACTTGCCGTCGAAATCGAGCAGCGTGAGGCGATGAGCATCTCCATCGGCGACGATCAGGCCCTCGCCGGTGACGAGGAGACCGAACGGGTTGCCCGCCTCCGTCCACGCGGCTTGGAACTGGCCTTCGGTGTTGAAGACCTGCACGCGCCGGTTGCCCCGGTCTGCGACATAGATGCGATCCTGCGAGTCGATCGCCAATCCGTGAGCCGTCGAAAACTGGCCCGGCTCCTTGCCTCCCTTGCCCCATTCGGCGAGATACTTCCCCTCGGCATCGAACTTGGCGATCCGCTTGTTGCCGGCATCCGCCACGTAGATCAGCCCCTGCGAATCGAAGACCAGATCGTCCGGCGATTTCAGATTCGTCGGCCCGGCCCCACCCTTGTCGAGCGTCCCCAGCGTCAGCGTAACCTTGCCTTCACGCGACATCCGATAGACCACATGCCGCGCGTTGTCCGTCACCCAGACGTTCCCCTTCGCATCGACTCGCAGTCCGTGAGGCGTCTTGAATTCGCCCTTGCCCCAGCCCGCGATCAGGTTGTGCTGGCCATTGAGCACCAACAGCGGAGGCTCACCCCGATGGAGCACGTAGATTCGGTCGGGGCCATCCACCGCCACGGCCGACATCGGACCGATCTGAATGTCAGACGGCAGCGGGAGGAAACCGGTCGAGACGTAGGGCTCAGCCGCACGCAGGTCCATCGCTGCGCAACATACGAACATCAAGACTGCGAATGGCAATGAGCGGCTCATGTACCGAATCTCCGTGTTGGCTGAAAAACCAAATCATGGAACAGAAGGCCACGAAGCGAACGAAGGGGAGCTGATGCGGTCCTTCGTTCGCTTCGTGGCCTTCTGTTCATGAACTCTCCAGCTTCCCGTTTCTAGGATCTCAGTTCGCCCGCGATCCGCAGGAAGTTCTTCAAGAGTTCAATGCCCCCTTCGGTGAGGAAGCTTTCCGGGTGAAACTGGACTCCGTGAATCGGGAAACGGCGGTGCCGCAGGCCCATGATCTCGCGCGGGTGGTCGGGGAAGTCGGCCCATGCGGTTACTTCCAAGTCGGGGCCGAGCGTCTCTTCGCGGACGATCAGGCTGTGGTAGCGCGTGGCGATGAACGGGTTCGCCAGCCCGGCGAACACTCCCTTTCCGTCGTGATGAATCGGCGAGACTTTGCCATGCATCAGCCGCTCGGCGCGAACGACCGGTGAGCGGAAGACCTCGCCCATCGACTGATGCCCGAGGCAGACGCCGAGCGTCGGAATCGATGGGCCGAGCGTGCGAATCAACTCCATCGAGATCCCCGCCTCGTGCGGAGTACACGGTCCCGGCGAGACGACAATCCCGCGCGGCTGAAGCGACGCGATCTCGTCCACCGTGATCTGGTCGTTGCGGGCGACGCGCACATCGACGCGCGCATCGATCTCGCCAAACCGCTGCACGAGGTTGTAGGTGAACGAATCGTAGTTATCGAGAATGAACAGCATCGGTGGGAGCGGAGGGATGAGGGATGAGGGATGAGGGATGAAGGATGAAGGTAACGACAAAGGATCGGGGTCGGAAGCGTTCACGCTTCTGCTCCTCATCTTTCATCCTTCATCACTCATCCTTCATCCCAGAATCATGGTGTCCGTCACCACTTGGTCGCGGCGGCGCGTTCGAGTTGGAAGACGATCACGCCGTTGCGGAAGACTGTCACCGTGCCGGTTGACTGACTCACCGTGATGGCCATCGCCAGTGTGTGGGCCGTGATGGCGGCCGCCGTTTGATGTCTCGCACCGAGCCCCGAGGGAAGACCGGGCGGAGCCGCCTTGGGGAGCAGATACGTTCCGGCACTCATCACCGTGCCGTCTCCCTGCACGACGAACGCGCCGTCGATCATGGCGAACTCCTTCATCGTCTCGGCCATGCTGGGGTCGAGGACGTTGCGGATGTTCTTCGAGTAGCCGTGGAAGGGATTGAGCACGAGTTGTTGGGCATGTCGCAGCACGTTGCGGGCGTCACCCACGACGAACATCGTGCCGACGGGATGAGCCTCGCGCCCCTCGGCCGCGATCTCCACGGCCAGCGACAGAATCCGCAGCACGACGGCCGGGCGGACGATGTCCATCCCGCGCCGGTTTTTCTCGGAGAGCATCGCGCGGAAATGAGCCTCGGGCTTCGTGATCGTGATGCTGTCGAGCCGCCGGCCATCCGGTCCGGTCACGCAGACGACGCTGTGTTTTTCGCTGAGCAACCCCTGCGAAGCGGCCAACAGCAGGCCGAGGTTGGAGCGGTCCATGCGTGACAACGTCGCATGCAGTCCGTCGAAGACGTGCGTGTCTTCCCGCTTGATTTCAAATTCCTCACTGTGCTCGGTCGTGACCAGCAACAGCCGTCCCTTCCAGGTCGCCAACAACTCCCACGGAACACTCTCCAACCGATCGACCGCCAGCAACAGTGCCTGAGCACCGACCGATTCCACCAGATGCATGGCCTGTTTGACCAGCACCTGAGTCAGACGGGGAATGCCCGGTGCGCGAGTCGGCCTTTGATCCGGTTGCAGTCCCGCCTTGGCGAGCAGGAGCGAGTCGAGCACTCGCGTATCTTTGGCCGCGATCAACGTCTCGCGGAACTCGGGCAGTTTCAGCAGTTCGGCCAGGGCTGCCAGCACTTCGACGTGCGTCTGCTGGAGCTTGCGCCCGATGACCAGCAGCACGATGAGCTGCACGTTCTGACCGGTCGGCACTCCATAATCGACGCCCGTCCGGCTGCGGCCCATCACGACGCGAAAGTCGCCGTCCCAGTCGATGAAGGCGTGCGGCAGGGCGAAATCGCTGGCCACCAGTGTCTGAGCGGCGGCCTCACGTTCTTCGATGGCCTCCAGCACCGTGTCGGGAGCAATCCCTTCGTCCTCCCAGTTGGCCGCCTGGACCAGTGCCCGGATCGCCGCTGGACGACTCTTCGCCGACAACTCGACGATGCGCATGGCACTGACTAGATCGCCCAAGTCCAAGGGGGTGTCTCCCGTGGTTTGAAACCGTGTGACATGTGAATCTGATGCGGAGCGACGAACGGGGGAAGTCTTATAGTCGAGGTTCGTAGACCTCGCAACCGCTTCCGGCTGAAATGACACGGCTCCGTCCAGTTTGAATTTGCACAGAATGTAGGGTGGGACCAGCGGCGCTTCGCCGCGCCGGCCCACCAACAGCTCTCGATGCTTCCTCATGGTGGGCCGGCGCTCGAAGAGAGCTTGTCCCACCCTACATTGAAATTGGGAAGAGCCGTGGCTGAATTGGGAGTGAGACTCTGGCCATTCAACCTCCGGCTGGATCACCACTCTCACCCCCTCGTTCTTTGACGAGAGACTCGCTGGAGTTCTCCGAGGTTCGCGATGGCCAACGAAAGTGTCCCCTCTGGTCGGGTCAGCCGGCCTCCCGGACTATTCGGCCAGTCGGACCGTACCCGCATAGCAGCGGTGAGACTTTTGACCGTCATCGACCAGCAGCGCCCCATCGGGTGCGATCCCGTGGCAGTCTCCCGTGAGATCAACTTCCCCGGTCGAGACACGCACCCGATGATCGCGCAGCACGCAGAAGCGATTCCAGCCGGCGAGGAGATCGAAACTCCCGGCAGCCAGGGATTCGAGGTTGGTTTCCCAACGCTGCAGGAAGCACAACAACACGTCTTCGGCGAGGAAGGTCTTTCCGGACACGTCTCGCATCGAGGTCGCGATTGCGAGCAGATCATCCGGTGCGAACAGGAACTGTGTGTTCACGTTCCAGCCCAACCCGGCCACCAACCGGCCGGGAGCCCGATCGGGCTGCTCGATCAGGATACCGCAGACCTTTCGTCCGGCGAGCCAGACATCGTTCGGCCACTTCAACCCGACAGTGCTGTCCGGCAGAAAGACCTCCAAGGTTTCGGCCACCGACAGTCCGGTCACGAGCGAAAACTGCGGCCATTCGATTTGAGCGATCCCGAGCTGCGGCATGTCGAACAGGACTGAGAACGTCAGCGCTCCTTCGCCGCTCCACCATCGGTTGGCGCCCCTCCCGCGCCCTGAGACCTGCCGAGTGGCCCCGATCAGACAGGGCGTTTCCACCCACGATTGATCCGCTAATAGCAACGCCTGGTCGTTCGTCGAACCGATCTCATCGTGCCATTCCAACTGGCGAACAAACGTTGAGGTCATCAGTCGTTCTGCATCGATCACGTTTGCTTACCCAGTGAAAAGGAACCTGAGTGCATTGAACACGGGGAAGCACCAGAGTAACGAGGCCTCGGACCGTTTGCATCGCTCGGTCCGGCTTGCAGGACGGCGATAGCCTCAACATGATGTCGCCCGCAGCCTCGGGTTCCGTGGACTTTCGGAAAGGATCGGCGATGACTCAATTCTCACGACGCACATTTCTGGGTACGGCGGCGGCGGGCGTCGCCCTGGCGGCGGGTTTTTCAACGCGGACGCGCGCGGCATTCGCTCAGGAGAAAAAGGGGGGCGATATCCGCTACGGACTCGTCACCTATCAATGGGCCAAGGACTGGGACCTGCCCACACTGATCGAGAACTGTGCGAAGGCAAAGGTCTTCGGCGTGGAATTGCGGACGACTCACAAGCACGGCGTCGAACCGACCCTGACCGAGGCCGAACGAACCGGCGTGCGGAAGCGGTTCGCCGACAGCCCTGTCAAGTTTTTGGGGATCGGCAGCAACGAGCGTTACGACAGTCCCGATCCGGCCACGGTCAAGAAGGCGATTGAGGCGACCAAGGCCTTCATCGAGTTGAGCCACGATGTCGGCGGCTCGGGGGTCAAAGTGAAGCCCGACTCCTTCCACAAGGACGTCCCGCGCGAGAAGACCATCGAGCAGATCGGCAAGTCGCTCAACGAAGTCGCCGAGTTCGCGACCGGCTTCGGCCAGCAGATCCGCCTCGAAATCCACGGCCAGTGCTGCCAGTTGCCGACGATCAAGGCGATCATGGACGTGGCCGACAATCCCAACGTGGCCCTCTGTTGGAACTCGAACCCGCAGGATCTCGAAGACCCCGGACTCGAACACAATTTCAACCTGGTGAAGGCCCGGCTCGGCGAGACCACGCACGTCCACCTGATGGACTCGAAGACGTACCCGCATCAGCAACTGCTCGACCTGTACGTGAAGCTCGATTACTCCGGCTGGTGGCTGCTGGAGGAGGGGGTCATCCCCGCCGATCCCGCCGCCGAACTGATCAAGCAGCGCGAGATGTTCGACACGATGCTGGCCGACAGCCGCGCCCGAGTCGGTTAGAAGCCGGTCGGAACCGGCGTGCCACGGCTGTGTCAGCCGTGAGATCGGTTTGGCATCTCGCGAAATTCGCA
>JANODP010000029.1:0-42071 GCA_031412755.1 Schlesneria sp.
CGGGCCGTCGTAGTCGAGCATCGCCTTGAGGGCCGCCGGGAATTCCTTTTTACTGCGGACCTGAGCCGCTCCGAGGCCGAAGCCCTGGGCGATCTGCACGAAGTTTGGATACGTCTCTTCATAGTGGTCGCCCGCTCCCGCACCGACGGCCTCGGGATGATCGACCGGTCCGAGATACGTGTGAGCCCGGCTCCCATCGAGGAACCGATCCTCCCACTGCATCACCATGCCGAGGTGCTGGTTGTTGAGCAGCAGGATTTTCACCGGCAGATTCTCGCACTTCAGCGTCGCCAGTTCCTGCACGTTCATCAACATGCAGCCGTCGCCGTCGATGTCGATCACCAGCCGATCGGGATATGCGGCCTGCACGCCCATCGCGGCCGGCAGTCCAAATCCCATCGTGCCGAGACCCGAGCTGCTGAGCCACCGGCGCGGGTTGCGGAACTTGTAGAACTGAGCCGCCCACATCTGGTGCTGGCCCACGCCCACGTTGATGAACGGGTCGCTGTCAATCGTCTGCCGCCACAACTCGGAGATCGCGTACTGCGGCAGGATGAAGTCGCCCGACTCGCGCACGGTCAGCGGGTACTTCGTCCGCCAATCATCGATCCGGCTCCACCACGGATCGATCTGCGGCACGTCTTCGTCCGCGATCATCGCGTTCAAACCTTGCAGCACTTCCTTGATGTTGGCCACGACGGCGATCTCGGCCAGCCGGTTCTTGTGAATCTCGGACGGGTCGATATCGACGTGCACGATCTTCCCGTGCTTGGCGAATTCGCTCAGCTTGCCCGTCACGCGGTCATCGAATCGCACGCCAAACGCCAGCAGCAGATCGGCCTGGTCGATGGCATAGTTCGAGTACACGGTGCCGTGCATCCCGAGCATGTGCAGCGACTGATCGTCGTCGGCCGGGAAGCAGCCAATCCCCATCAGCGTCGTCGCCACGGGGATGCCCGTCTTGCGGGCGAACTTCTGGAACTCCTCGCTCGCCTGGGCCTGAATGATTCCACCACCCGCGTAGAAAATCGGCTGCTTCGATTCGCGGATCGCCTTCAGGATCGCTCGAATCTGATTCGGATGAACGCGACGCACTTCGGGGTGATAGCCAGGGAGATTCATCGGCGGGTCGTAGTCGAGTTCCCACGGTTGGCCATCGACCTTCACATTCTCGACCAGATTCAATTGCACATCCTTGGGGACGTCGATCAGCACCGGACCGGGCCGTCCCGTACGGGCGATGTAGAACGCCTCTTTGATGATGCGCGGGATGTCCGACGTTTTCGTGATGAGGTAGTGATGCTTGGTGATCGCGCGGCAGATCTCGACCATCGGCGTCTCTTGGAACGCGTCGCTGCCGATCAGGTGAGTCGGCACCTGGGCCGAGATGGCGATCAGCGGGATGCTGTCCATTTTGGCATCGGCAATCGCCGTGACGAGGTTCGTCGCGCCGGGGCCGCTCGTCCCCATGCAGACGCCGACCTTGTCCGTCGTGCGCGAAACGCCCTGTGCGGCGAAGGCACCCCCCTGCTCGTGCCGCGGCAGAATCGTGCGGATGTCGGCGGCGCGGTGAGTCAATGATTGATGGAGCGGCATGCTGCATCCGCCCGGATAGGCGAAGATCAGGTCCGTTCCCTGTCGGATGAGGCACTCGACAAACACATCGGCGCCGTTCAACTTGTGGGTTGTCGGCGGCGCGGGAGTCAGAGTGCAGGTTGCAGTTGCCACGATCGCGAATCCTCAAACAGGTCTTTCGGGGAGCTCAGTTGACGAACTTGGCCGTGCCTCCCCGGTCACGGCCCCGTTTTCATCCCTGTGGGCGTAGCAGTCTATCGGCCGAGTCAACCCAAGGCGAGCGGCCGGTCTGCGGGAGCCCGAATTTCCGCACCCCTGACAGCCGACAACTTCCAGTACAACTCGGTTCGCTTCCAGAATGACTGGCGCGACCCGCAGGACCGGCATCGCCGGAGTTTCTGTCGCGAAGCTCCGTAGCACATGCTGCCAGCTTGTGCATCTTCTTACTCTTACTCGTAATCTTCATCGTAATCTTACTCCTCTTCTCCTCCGCGCCAGCCATCGGACAAGAGGAGGAGGATCAGGATTACGAGTAAGATTACGAGTAAAACCGAGAAGACGCACAAGCTGGCAGCATGTACTACGGCAACCACGCATCATCAACGGGATCCGATCGCATGACCGCACTGAACTGGAACAGCCGGCAACTGACACATGGATGGCAGCGGGGGGTGACGGCGTTCTTCCACGGCCTCGGGATGACGGAGGCCGACTTCGACAAGCCGCAAATCGGGATCGGCGTTCCGCTGCTCGAGGGGAACTTGTGCAACCAGCACGCGTACGCGCTGGGCAGCAAGGTGGCGGAAGGCTGTCGCGCAGCCGGGATGCTTGGTTTTCCGTTTGGCACTCCGGCGGTCAGCGACAATCTGACGCAGGGGCTGGAAGGGGGCGGGGCGAGTCTCGTCTCGCGGAACCTGATCGCGAATTCGGCCGAGTGCGTGGTGTCCGCTCACTGTTACGACGCGATGGTCGGGCTGCACCACTGCGACAAGAACGGACCCGGGTTCGCGATGGCTTTGGCGCGGATGAACTATCCCGGATTGATCCTCAGCGGCGGCAGCATTCAGCCCGGTTGTTATCGCGGCCGGGACGTGTCGATTCTGGACGTGTACGACTCGCAGGCGGCGGCCTCGGTCGGCGCGATCCCACAGTCGGAGGCGGACGAGATCCGGCGCGTGGCCTGTCCGGGACCGGGCGGCTGCGGGATCGCGGCGTCGTTCAACACGTGGGGCCTCGCGATGGAAGCGATCGGACTGATGCCACCGCAAAGCAGTTCGATCCCCGCGATCGACCCCGCCAAGCAAGACGACTGCCTGAACGCGGGCCCATTGATTCGAAACCTGCTCGAACGACAGATCCGCGCGCGAGACATCCTGACGCGGCGCGCCTTCGACAACGCCGCCGCCACGATCGCGGCGGCCGGTGGTTCGACGAACGCGGTGCTGCACCTGCTGGCCCTCGCGCGCGAAGCCTGCGTCGATTTCACACTGAAAGACCTGCAAGTCCTTCTGAAGAAGACGCCGGTGCTGTGCAGCTTTGCTCCGCGCGGCACGAAGACGATGGTCGATCTGCACCAGCTCGGCGGAACGTCGGTGCTGCTGAAGCATCTCATTCGAGCCGGCGTCATCGACGGAAGTTGCCTCACGGTGACCGGCAACTCGATTGCCGAGAATGTCGCCGGCGCGAGTGACGCGCCCGCGGGTCAGGACTTGCTCGCGCCACTCGATGCGCCGTTCAAGGCCTTTGCCGACATGCAGGTCTGTTTCGGCAACCTCGCTCCCGACGGCATCGTCTTCAAGGTGTCGAGCCTTTCCGAACCGCGATTCCGTGGTCCGGCGATCTGCTTCCAGAGCGGCCGCGATGTTTCCGAGGCGGTCGAACAGCGCCGCATCCGACCCGGCAACGTCATCGTGCTGCGCTATCAAGGCCCGGTCGCGGCTGGGATGCCCGAGGTTGTCCTGGCCGCGTCGGCGCTCTCCGTCCCCGAACTGAACGGCAAGGTGGCGTTGATCTCCGACACGCGAGTCTCCGGCATCTCACACGGCGCGATTGGAGTTCACTGTGCCCCCGAGGCAGCCGTCGGCGGACCGATCGCGCTCGTCCAAGATGGCGATGAGATCAGTTTCGATCTGCCGCCCGGAATCATCACGCTGCACGTGAGCGACGAAGAACTCGGCCGGCGCCGCCAAGCATGGCAAGCTCCCGTGATCCAACACGCGCGCGGCTACCTCGCCGATTTCGCGGCCACCGTCGCGCAGGCCAACGACGGCTGCGTGAGCCGTGTGTTCCATTCGCAACTCAAATAGGTCCGGACTTCGACGTTCACACCTCGAACTTGATCCCCTGCGCCAGCGGCAGGTCGTTCGAGTAGTTGATCGTGTTGGTGGCGCGGCGCATGTAGTTCTTCCAACTGTCGGAACCGGATTCGCGTCCGCCGCCGGTGGCCTTCTCGCCGCCGAAGGCGCCGCCGATTTCGGCACCGCTGGGACCGACGTTCACGTTGACGATGCCGCAGTCGGAACCGGCGGGGGAACAGAACAATTCGGCCTCGCGCATGTCGCCCGTCAGGATCGACGAGGCCAAGCCCTGCGGGACGTTGTTGTGCAGCGAGATCGCCTCGTCGAGCGAGCGGTATCTCATGACGTACAGGATCGGTGCGAAGGTCTCTTCCTGCACGATACCGGCCGCCGGTTCGATCTCGACCAGCGCGGGACGGACATAGACGCCACCGGCCGGCACGCCCTCGGCCAGTCGCTCGCCACCGTGAACCACGGCGCCATCCGCCTTGGCCCGAATGAGGGCCGTGTGCATCGCAGTCCACGCCCGTTCGTCGACCAGCGGGCCAACGAGCGTTCCGGCGTCGAGCGGGTTGCCGATCGGCAGTCGCTCGTACACGGACGTGATCCGCCGCACGAGATCGTCGGCGAGGCTCTCGTGAACGATGAGCCTTCGCAGCGAGGTGCATCTCTGGCCGCAGGTGCCGACGGCGGAGAAGACGATCGCGCGGACAGCCAGCTCCAAGTCGGCGGATGGAGCGACGATCATGCCGTTGTTGCCGCCCAGTTCCAGCAGCGACCGACCGAGTCGCGCGGCGACGCGCTGGGCGACGGCTCGACCCATCGCGGTGGAGCCGGTGGCCGAGATGAGCGGCAACTCGGGTGCATCGGCCAATGCTTCGCCGACTCCCGCGCCGGTCCCGACGATGACGCACGAAACGGCCGGTGGGACCTGCGGCATCTCGCGCAGCACCGACGCGACGACGGCCTGGCAGGCCAGCGCACAGAGCGGCGTTTTCTCAGACGGTTTCCAGACGACGGGATCGCCGCAGACCCAGGCCAGCGCGGCATTCCACGCCCAGACAGCCATCGGGAAATTGAAGGCCGTGATGACGCCGACCGGTCCCAGGGGATGCCACTGCTCGGCGAGCCGGTGACTCGGTCGTTCGCTGGTGATTGTCAGGCCGTGAAGCTGGCGCGAGAGGCCGACGGCGAAGTCGCAGATGTCGATCACTTCCTGCACCTCACCCAGCGCCTCCTGCGTGATCTTGCCCGCCTCCCACGAAATGACTGTCGCGAGGTCGGCCTTCCATTCGCGGAAGCGATTGCCGACCCGCCGCACGAATTCGCCGCGCTGCGGTCCCGGCGTGACGCGCCACGTTTTGAAGGCCCCGGTCGCCGCCTGGAGGACGCGCGGCAGATCATCGACAGACGCGGAGGCAAACTCGGTGAGAGTCGATCCATCGATCGGTGAGCGACCGACCAATTGGTCTCCCGAACCAGAGAACCATTCGCCTCCAACCCAGATCGCCATCGGAGCAGATTCCATGTCGAGTCGATTGAGGGCGTCGATCAGTGTGGTCATCCAAAGGGCTCCTTCGAGACCGGATCGAGTCTCGCAGAATTGAAACGGGTTGCGTCGAAGTATGAATGATCCGACCCATGCGGGCCACTCCGCCGACTCACTGCCGGGTTGTGAAGGCCGTTGGGACGTGAGTATCCTGTCGTCATGAATACGCTCGACCTGGCACCGCTGCTGAATTCACCCTGTTTGCCCGACATCGTGGCGACACTGAGCGACCGTCTGCGCACCGAGGCCATCGCGCGCACCCGGTTCCGCGATGAAATGTCCGACGATGAGAAGGTCGAGTTCATCGACGGAGAGGTTGTCATGCACTCGCCCGCCCGCAATCGGCATCTGCGATCCCAATTCAACGTCGCCGCGCTGCTCGACACACATGTAAAACTCCATTCACTCGGAGCCGTGCGTTGCGAGAAGTGCTTGTGCGTGTTTCCACGCAACGATTACGAGCCGGATGTCGTGTTCTTCGGTCCCGCCAAGGTGGTCGAGTTTGAATCGGACACGATGCTGTTCCCAGTTCCCGATTTGGTGATTGAGGTTCTCTCGGACTCGACGGGGGGTCGTGACCGAGGAGTCAAGTTCGATGACTACGAAGCGCACGGCGTTGGCGAGTATTGGATCGTCGATGCTGAAGCAGAAACCGTCGAGCAGTATGCGATCGAGGGAGACCGCTTCCAATTGCTGCTGAAGTCGGGATCGGGCGAGATCGCCAGCCGGGTCGTCTCCAACTTCCGTATCCCCATTCGCGCGATGTTCGATGATCGCGAAAACATCGAGGCACTGAGGCGGCTGCTCGGGTAGGTCGTTCTCGTCACTGATTGTTCATCGTCACGCCCGGGCCGACGTAGTGCTTGCCGAAACGGTTGGCGAGGAAGGCGTCGAAATCGACCTGCTCCTGCCGCACGAAGCCGGTTGAGGGCAACTGGCCGTGGACGTGCAGATCGACCGACGCGCAGATGGCCGCTGCCGTGGTGATCTGGATCGCGCTCCAGACTTCATCGCCGTGCTTCTGGTGATAGACCTTGCGCGCGTCCCACAGTTGGACCATCTGGCCGTCGCGCTGGCCGGTCGCCGTGCAGAAGATCACGACGACATCCTGCAACGTGCGCGGGACGGCGTTTTCCAGGATCTCTTTCAACAGTTGCCGCCGGTCGCGCAGCCGCAGTTCGTCGAGCAGAAACAGCATCCGTTCGCGATGGCCCATGTAGCGGATCGTTTTGTAGTTGAGTTCGCGGACGCGCCCTTCGAACGTCTCGCACAGCGTGCCGAGTCCGCCCGAGGTCGCGAACGCCTCGTACTCCACGCCGTCGATGGAGAGATGCTCGAACCCTTCGAGCGGCCAGACGTCCTGCCGCTTTCCCTGGTGAATCACATCGCACGGGTTGCAGTACTCGTTGATCAGGCCGTCGGTCGACCAGGTGAGGTTGTACTTGAGCGAGTTCGTGGGGAACTCGGGGAGCGCGCCGACTCGCAGCAGCAGTGAATCGAGCGAATCGAACTTCTGGGCCAGGTGATTGGCGGCAATCCCGACGAAGCCGGGAGCCAGCCCGCATTGCGGCATGAAGATCTGGCCCGGCTTGGCCTGGGCCGACAGCTTGCGGACTGTGTGCGTGGTTTCGACATCTTCGGTCAGGTCGAAGTAGCTGCAACCCGCTGCCAGCGCCACGCGGGCCACTCCCGGATTGAGGGCAAACGTCAGGGCCGAGATCACCACGTGTTGTCCGCTCATCGCCTCGAGCAGTTGATCCTCCCGGGCGGCATCGACCACGAGCGTCTCGACGCCCAGCCTGATGTTGAGTCGCCGCAACGCCTCGGCGTCCGAGTCGGCGACGCGCACGAGGTAGTCACCCGTTTGAACGAGCAGCGTGGCGATCATCCGCCCGATGGTTCCGGCTCCGAGCAACAAGACGTTCGTCATGGGTTCATCCTTGAGAAATGGCGGGTTTGGAGTTTTCAGTGTTCGGTTTTCCGTGTTCAGCAAGAGGCGAGAGCAACAATTCGCGACGCGACTCTCTTACTGAACACGGAAAACCGAACACCGAACACTTCGACAGTGCTGACGCGGCGCGGTCGTCGAAGCTAGAATCCCTCGCGACGGATCGGATTATAGGCCCTCACGGAGTTCGCGAAATGCCAGCTTCCACAACCCAGACCAGCGCAGATTCGTTGGCCACCCTGACGGCTCACACCTGGTCGCCGCAGCCCGAGCCGGCGCAGTTCGTTCAATCGCTGCTCGACGACTGTTTGCGGGGTTGTCCGGAGGCGGCGAATCTATCGCGGCGGATGCTCGACGAAACGGGAACCCGGCTGCTCGACTGGATCGATCACTTCGGATTGCCCGTTGGCGATCCGGCCGTTTCGAAACTGAGTCACGTGGGATACGTGAGGGCCTTTCGCCCGACCGCCCTGCCGTATTCCAAAGGAGGCTTGTGTACGTTCCCCGTCAGTTCGGACCGTCACGGGCACGCCGCCGACTATGAGACCGTGGCCCTGGAGTCGTGCTCGATCAGCGAAGTGTGGGAGCATCCGCTGGGGCTGTTTCCGCGCGTGCGATGCCACTCGGGCACGGCGCGGCAACTGGCGATCAAGGTGGAGTCGATCGTTGATTTCCTCGCCGCGCACGAGTTGACCCGGGTCGAGATCGACGGTCAGCCGCTCGCCTCCCTGCGTCGGGCCTGCCTTGTCCGAGAGAACGAGGTCGAGTTGTGGGTCGTCGAGCGACATGCGTCGCTCGCGTTTGAACCGCATCCGCAAGAAGTCGTCCCGCTGACGGAGATCGCCCGCCACCTGGAGGCGCTGCGGCTGCGCCGTCGCGACTTCGATCGCGATGTCGACGGGTTCGCTCACGCCCGGCAGCTCGTGGATGCCGCGATCGCCGACCTGGGACGAGACCGCGCGTGCGAGCTGTTCTTCGTCGCCGAACGCGAGTACTGGCTGAGGCGCAACCGGGCGGGGCGGGTTCAAAAGGCGAGGCAGGACGCGCTGGGTCTCGGCTGGGCCAACCACGATCACCACACGTACCGGTCGAGCCGCGCTTGTTTCGCGGCGCTGATCGCGTTCCTCGAACATCTCGGCTTCGAGTGCCGCGAGCGGTTCTATGCCGGACGCGAGGCGGGCTGGGGAGCCCAGGTGATCGAGCATCCCGTCACGGGCATCATCATCTTCGCCGATGTGGACCTGTCGCCCGAAGAGCTGTCGCAGGACTTCTCGCACGAGCCGCTGCCGCCGCGAGACCGTCTCGGCACGGTCGGCCTGTGGTGCGCGCTGCACGGCGAGGCGTTCCTGCAAGCCGGACTGCACCACCTCGAATGCCAGTTCGACTTCGGGGCGACGCGCGATCAACTGCGGCAGGCCGGGATCGACACGATGCCGCCGTTCACCGATTTCCCCTACCTGCGACAAGCCTTCACGCGCGGCGAGCAATGGCCGGTGAAACCGCTGCGTGTCGAACGCCTGCGCGAGGCACGGCTCATCACCGACGAACAGGCCCGGCAGTTCCACGCTCACGGCGCGATCGGGTCTCACCTCGAAATCCTGCAGCGCAACGACGGCTACAAGGGTTTCAACCAGACCGGCATCAGCGAGATCATCTCGGCGACCGACCCCCGGCGGATGCAACAGCAGGAGCTGGCGGAGGCCTCGGCCGGAACTTGAGGTCTCGCCATGAGCGTGGTCGATGGCATCAATGCATTTGAAGTTGTCTGGTGGATCGGTTGCGGAGTCGTCGTCGGGACGAAGAGCCTGCGGGCCGAGCCGTCTCTTCGCGGGCGAGGGCTGCTGTCGGCCGTGACGCTCGTCCTGTTCGGCCTCTCCGACGCGGTCGAACTTCAGACGGGAGCGTGGTGGCGGCCGTGGTGGCTGCTGGTCTGGAAGGGGCTCTGCATCAACATCCTCATCGCCTGCGCGATCGTTCATTTCCGAAGCCGTGTTGGGTTGGTAAATCGTGGCGTCAGGCGGGATTGTGAAATGTGATCTAGGTATTTTGAAAACGATGTTGAGCGAAGCGCTTCATGGTTGAAGCTGTTCGCACTGAAGTGATGGTTCCTGTGAAGGAGGGATGACGATGACCGTTCGGATGACGTGGATGAGTTTGATCGTGGTTGGTTGTCTGCTGAGTATGAACAGAGCTTTCGCTGTCGAGCACACCAAGGACTCGCTGGCTGTGGTGAAGCAGAAACTGGCAGACAAGTCGGCAGTGCTGGTCGATGTGCGCGAGCAGGCCGAATGGGACGCGGGGCATCTCGACGCGTCGATCCTGCTGCCACTGAGTGGGCTTCAAAAGGGAACCGACTCGTCGCAGAAGTTGAAGAAGGGCCAGATCGTTTACACGCACTGCAAGGCCGGGATTCGCTCGGTCACGGCGGGTGAGATTCTGGCCAAGCAGGGTTATGACGTGCGGCCGTTGAAAGCCGGGTATCAGGATTTGCTCGACGCGGGCTTCGCACCGGCGAAGAAGAAGTGAGGTGGCCGAGTGACTTGGGATGGCCCGCTGCCTCCGTGGTTCAAGCCCGTTGTACTCGTTGCCGGTTTGGCGGCACTGTGGATCTGGGAGTCGGTGCGGCCGTTCTTCGAGAAGCCGCGCGGCCGCTGGCGTCACGCCGGGCGCAATTTGTTCGTCGCGCTACTCAATACGGGGCTGCTCGCGCTGGTGTTCGGAGCGGCCACCGTCGCAGTGGCCGCGTGGGCTGAATCGCAGCGGATCGGCTGGCTGCACCGGTGGTCGGTGCCGGGAGGGATGAAGCTCGCTCTCGCCGTGTTGCTGCTGGACGGATGGTTGTACGTCTGGCACCGGCTCAATCATTCGATCCCGCTGCTGTGGCGGTTCCATCGGATGCATCATGCGGATCGCGAAATGGATGTCACCACGGCGCTGCGCTTTCACATCGGTGAACTGGCGTTGTCGGCGCTGGTTCGGCTGGCGCTGATTCCGCTGTTGGGTGTGACCTCGACGCAGATGCTCGTTCACGAAACGCTGGTCGTCGCGGCGACGATGTTTCATCATGCGAACATCTCGGTGGGACGATTTGACCGGTGGCTGGCTTGGGGAATCGTCACGCCGTTTCTGCACAAGGTGCATCATTCGCGCGAGCCGGCCGAGACGAATTCAAACTATGCGATCGTCTTCTCGTGGTGGGACCGGTTGGGCCGCACGCTGCGACGGCGCAACGATTGCCAATCGCTGAAGCTCGGTCTGGACGAGTTCGACAACCCGCGCTGGGAAACCGTGGCGGGTTTGTTGTCGATCCCCGCGGCTCAACGACCGTCGCGGCGGTGACGTCCGCGTCGACGACGTGCTTGCTGCTCGCTGTCGCGCACCCAGCCGTGGGGCCGGGCCGGGCGATTCGATTCGCCGTTCGAGTCCGCCTGCCCGGTCGAATCGAGGTCTTCGTCCTCCGGGTGGAGATCGTTTTCGTCATCGAGTGACTGCTCGCGTGCGTCCTCGACCACCGGTTCTTCGCGGTCGGCGCGGTCGAAGGTCAGCCGCTGTTGAGGGGCCTCTTCTCGATCACGCTCGTCGCGCAGCAGTCGCTCGCGTTCGAGGCGGACTCGTTCACGATCGGCGGCGGCACGGGCGGCCTCCCAATCGGCGCGGGCCTGGGCCGCGCGCTCCCGTTCGAGTCGATCGTGTTGCTCCTGCTCCAACTCGGCGCGTTGTTCGTGCAGTCTGTCGCGCCGTTCCTGCTCGCGAATCAGTCGGTCTTGCTCCAACTGAGCCCGCGCCGCGCGTTCCTCGACCGCGGCGTCCGAGAGATTCGAAGTCCCCTGACCCGAGAATTGCAGGATCTTCCGCTCCCGCTCGGCGAGCTTCGACGTTCCCGGGCGGATGCTTGATTCGTCGGTCGCCGATTCGGTGTGGGAACGGTTCGTTCGCGGCGTGCCCAGCGTGAAGACCGAGCCGTCGGCGTCCGCGTTCTCGGTGTCGGCGCTCTCGGCATCAGAACGATCCGCCTCGGTGGTTGCCGCGGGGTCGAGTTGATTCAGTACGCGGTCGGTCTCGCGTTGCTCGCGGTTCAGTTGCGCTTCGCCAGCGCCCGGATCGACGTCTGTGTTTTCGGTCGCCTGATGGCGCGAGGTCCAGCCCTGCAGGACATGGGCCTGCGAGAGTTGCCGCGAATGAAGTTCGTCGTCGCTCAGCGAGGGTGCGGGGACCGGCGGAGGGACGCTGGCTTCGGGATCGCGGCGATAGAGGACGGAGGTGGCGACACTGCCGGCGTCCCGTCCGGTGGCGGCGATCTCCTCGCGCAGATCGGCCTGCCGTTCCTGTTCGGCGAACCGTCGCAACGATTCCTCGACCGTGACGAACGGCCCGGCATCGAGTCGGCTGAACGACGGCGTCGGTTCGCTGAGCAACCGTTGTCGGGCGGTCCGCTTGATTCTTCGATCGCCGAGGGCGAACGCGAGCAGGGTCACCAGCAGCGCCAAGCCAACCGCCGTCACGATACCGGTCACATACGGAGTGGTCGCGTCGGCCAGCGAGAGCACACCTGCCGGTCGGAACGGCATCACCTTCAGTGCGATCAGCGTCGGAGCGACATGCATTCCCCCCTGTGACGGATAGCCTTCCCGCTTGAAGAAGTAGCCCGTCACGCGAACCGGCCGGCGGAGATCCTCGCCCGGAGTCAGCGTGTGCGGCAGGCTGGTACAGACGACGCGGTAGGGACGGTGGCCCGAATCGCCCGTGAAGATCCACGCTTCGTACAGCGTGGTCAGACCCCGGTCGTTGGGACCGGAATCAAATTCGTAAAGCCGCCACAGGTCGCCCTGAATCGTGATCGGCTCGCCACGAAAGCGATCGGACTCGGTCATCAGGCTGATGTACGGCACGTCGGTCGCGGCAGCCCGTTCCAGTTCCGCGGGCGAGACGCGTCGCACGTGATCGAGCAGCCGAAAGTAGGCCGCTGCCTCGTCGCGGCGGATGCCGAGCGTGTTGTCCTTCACCTTGGCGAGGGCGCGTTTGTCAAACCGCGTGTTGCGGCGAGCCATCGCGCGATCACGAACCGCCGCGTCCTCGGCCCACTCCTCACCCTTGGCCGCCTGCTCGTCGAGCCACTCGCGCGAACGTTCGATCGGTGCCTCAAACTGGTCTGGTGCCGTGATGATCTCGCCTGGTTTCGGCGAACGAGGTTCCTCATCACGAACGTCGAAGTCCATCTTGCGGCGCGGTAACGACGAAGGGTTGGCCGCGTCGTCCGGTTTCTTCGGCGGGTCGGTGAACAAGATGTTCACAAGAAACATCACCACCGCAAACAGGACCACGAATGACAGCATCCGCAGTTGCAGGCGATTGAGAGAAGGAGGTGTGAACTGCGAGGTCTCGAATCGCATTGCGGACCCGGCCGAGAGGATGAGAATGTGAGGGAGACGCCGCGTCCATACCGCAACTCAACCCCACGCGGCACAGTTTATCAGCTTTCACCAATCTCACAACGTGAGTCCGCCGCGGGCGGAGATGACGCCGGGCAGGCTCGTTCATTCCTCATCGAGGCCGTCGTCCACATCGGTGCTCTTCCCGCGTTTGCGTTTCTTCGCGACGGGAGTCTCCGCGCGGCGGAAGATGGCGACGACGTCCTCGATCGGAACGACATACAGCAGGTTGTCCGCTTCAAAATCGACGGGGATCGCGTTCTTGGGGTGGAACAGCACCTTGTCGTACTTGCGGATCGGGAAGTCGTGGTCCCGTTCGATCTGCACGCTGATCTCGACCACGCGGCCGGTGATGGTGGGGATCTCGGACTGATCGGGCAGCACGATCCCGCCGCGAGTCCGCTGCCGCGCCTCGTCCTTGCGAATCAGGATTCGCTTGCCCAGCGGTTCGACATAATCGGCCACGACACGCTCCGACGAACAAGCTTGCAGGAGAGGGACCCGCGATTCCACAACAGACGCGATTCTAACCCGGATGATTCACCACGGAAAACACGGAAAGTCACGGAAGGAACGGCATGAAAGGACTTGCTCGCATGAACCACATCCGTGTCGGTCTGCAGAAGGGCGCTGCACGCCTCGTCGCAACTTTGCTTCTTTCCGTGAGCTTCCGTGTTTTCCGTGGTTGCCATGAATCATCCGTTCCGAAAGCCGGACTTCATCCCTTGGGTTGCGATTTCGCCAGCACGCGGTGCGAACCGAGCATCTCGCCATCGCACAACAGTTCCAGCACAAACACTCCCTCGTGAGGAATCGGGAGCGGCGGCAGCGGGACCGTGATCTGGATCGTCTCCAGCGGATCGCGGCACGAGACTTCAAAGTTGGTTGCGAACAGGACGTTGTTCTCTTCGAGATCGACGTAGCGCAGCTCGAATTTTCGCGTCCCCTGCAACTCGGTCAGGCTGACGTAGGCGAACGGCGAACCGGCGCGCACCAGCCGGGCGATCGGTACGGGAGCCGGTGCGGGTGCCGAGGACCCGGACGTTTCGCCGGTCTCATCATCGTCGGTCCCTTCGCCGGGTGTGCCCGCTCCGGCGGACCGGCCCCGGCCGTCCGGCGGCCCCTTCGGTACGAAGTGGATCGCGCTGAAGATGCCACAGATCACGTACTTGCCCGTGCCACGATCCTGATAGACCTGATCGGCGAGCAACATTGCCTGCAAGACGGGAGCAGCCATTTTTGAAGTCCTTGGTAGTGGATCGTGGGTGGTGGGTAGTGGGTCGTGGATAGCCAGAGAAGAGACGGCCATTCCTATCTGGCCATCCACGACCCACTATCCACCACCCACTACTTCATCAGCGGCCCCAACACCTTGTCGAACGCCTCGGCCTGTCGGGCGAAGCCGAGGTCGTTGGGATGCGAGCTGTCCACGGCCCCGTCGTTGTCGTCGCCGAGCAGATCGTTGCCTGGAATGTAATGGAGTTGCTTCGTCCCGGCCGCGATCAGCTCGTCAAATGATTTCTGGAGCGCGGCGTGATTCCCGTCGTTGCGAGACTGCTTCGACGCGATCAGCCAGGCGTCGGTATAGATGCGGTCCTCGACGAGCACGATCGGTGTGTTGGGGCGCGCCGTTCGAAGCTGCTCGACCAGCGGCTTCGTCAGTTTGGCCGTCTCGGCACCCCCCAGGTTCGGACAGCAGTCGATGACGTACACGGCGGCATCCAGTTCCGCGATCAGCGCGGTGACTTCCGGCTCCATCCGGCCGTTGCCCGAGAACCCAAGATTGATGACCGGCCGGCCGTACTTCCGCCCCAGGATCGCCGTGTGAACCATCCCCGGTCGCGAGGCACACGCGCCGTGAGTGATCGACGTGCCGTAGAAGACGATCGGCCTGGCCCGGTCGCGGGGATAGGCGGCGGCCTTCTCCAGGGAGTTGGCGGCGGGGACACCGACCTCGACCGACGAGACGCCGTTGTACAACGGCAGGTAGATCATGTACTCGCGCTTCCCCGCGGTGATCCCCTCGGCCAGCTTCTGCGTGTTGGTCTGAGCCGTCGGTTTGCCGACGGCCACCCAGCGCCAGCGGCCCTTGTCGTCCTTTGCGTACAGATCGAGGCCGCTCACCCCCGTGGCGGCCATGTGCGGCATTTCGAGCTTCGCCTTGGTGAGCGTCCAGCGCGCATGAATCGTCGTGGCCTCGGTCGCAAACCGGACACACATTCCCGCCGAATCGCGGCTCAGCCCCCAGACCGCCTCGCGCACCTGACCCTCGGCCTTCGCTGGCAGTCGATCATAGGGAGACTTGTTCTCGGTCCAACCCTGGCCCTCGACACCCAGTTGCCGGATGTCATACCAGCGAATCCCTTCCCGCTCCTGTGACGCGAGCTGCTCCTGCGCGGGACTCACACCGCCCACACCAAACATCCACCACGCCACCACGGACCACGTCACACCCCACCGGAAGACACGTTGCATGGAGCCCCTTTTCTGGCACGAGCCGCAGATCATTCACCGTCGCCCTGACCGATGGTCGCCATCGTGGCGTCCGCCACCAAGGTGTGCAACCAAGTCTGGTGGTCGAGAGTCGCAGCCAGCCTGTCGCTGAGTTCGCAAGAACTCAGCCCAACTCACGATGAGGAACCTGAGTTCTTGCGAACTCAGCTACAGCCCCATGAATAATCCGCACTCACTCAGTCTCACGCCGATCACACGTCGTCGTCCGGCGACGGCAGTGGAGCGGGTGGCAGGTTGCCCGACGGCGGTGGTGAGTCGGGTTGCGGCGGTGAGACGGGTTCCTCGTGGAGAGGGACCGGAGTCGCATGCAACGCCGGCAAATCGGGAGCAATCGCCAGTCGCCCCTGTTCGATGTCCCTCGCTGGCCCGGATGAGGGAATGAGAAACGCGACGATATGGTCTCCGTCCCCGGCCCGGCTCAGCGCGGCTTCGAGAACCTCGCGGCCGCGCGGATCGTCGTCATAGTGCAGCCACAGTCCCAGCAGAAACAGGCGGTCCGGATCGTGCATGTCATCGCGCACCCAGGACGCGATCCGGTGTTGGATCGACCCGCGAACGTCTTCGCTGTCCGGGCCAAAGATCGCGTCGAGCCGGTCACCGGACTGAGCCATCGCCGGGTCGAGAGCCAGTCCGCGTTTGAATTCGCGGACGGCCAGAGTGAAATGTCTCGTCGCGGTGTAGGCAAACCCGAGCCGCAGGTGAGCCGGCGCGCGGTCCTCGGCCGCATCGATCGACTGACGATAGTTCAGGCAGGCCAGAGACCACTTCTGTCGTCGCAGGTTCTCGTCGCCGTAGGCCTGTTGTTCGAGGCTTCGTTCGCGCGCCTCCGCACTGGACGGAATGACCGGTGGCATGGCATCGACCCGCGCGGTATCGACCCGCGCAGCGGTGAGACTCACCGATCGACGCGACACGCCGGCGTCGCGGTGGATCGCGTGCGGGGCGACGGAACGCTTCGACCGGGAGGCGTTCCACGGGTCTGGATACGGAACGAATGGTCCGGGAAACAATGCCGGTCCCGGACCGTACCACTGCGGCTGCACCGCGGTGTGGCCGTAGACGAGCGGATTGTTGACGTACACTCCGGCACCCAACGGAGCGGGGAACGGCAATCCATAGAACGACGAAATCCCGTCCCGTCCCTGTTCCGGCAGCGTCCCTCCCAGCGACAGGCCCGGTCCGGGATAACCCAGCCAGGGACGATGATAATGGAGTTGATATTGGTACTCGACGTTTAATGCGCCGTCGGTCGCGGGGAACGGTTGAGCCCTCGCGAGCGAAGGGACTCCGCAGGCGACGAGACTCAGAATGACGGGCAGCTCGCGAGACATGGCAAACCTGCGGAATTGGACCAACTCGAACGGGTCGAATTATCGCGCCCGGCTCCGGACAGGGTCAATCAGATAGTGCGCAGGACTTCACTCCTCGCGGCAATTTGTGACGGTCCTGCCCATTCTGACGCTGGCAACGCGCATGAGGTCGGTGCCGGTGAAGGAGTTGGTTTCCGAGTCGGGACTCCCGTCGCCAGCAGCCGATCATGAACCTGCAACAGGCGGTCGTGCGACTGGGATTTGCCCATTGCCGCAACGTGATCCTGGCGGCGAGTCTCGGCAGCGTGATGCGGCGGATGCCGCTGAGCGAAGCGTGGATGCAGGCGGTGCTGTGGCGCCACGCGGTGCTCACCGGCATGGTCAGCGTGCGCCTCAACCGGATGTTGTCGCTCGGTTTTCACGGCGAAGAGTTTGCCGCCGGTCTGATCCACGACGTCGGCCGTTCGCTGATCGGGGTCGTCGCGCCGAATCATCTGGTCGCGGCCGATCCCCTCGACTTCGAGGAATCGGCAGACATCCTCGAACGCGAGCGACTCATCCTCCGCACGGATCATTGTGAGTTGGGAGCGTGGTTCATGCTGCGCAACAAGCTTCCCGAACCGCTCGTCGATGTGGTCCGGTTCCATCACCAGCCAGCGCAGGCCGCCGGGAACGCGACGCTGGTGGCGCTCATCGCCGTCGCCGACGACATGGCCAACCATCTCCAGCGGACCGACTCGGCCGACGGGTACGAACCCGAGGCGAATCCGGCGCTCGACCTGCTGCTGGGAAACAACGATTCCGGTCGCCGACGGTTCGTCGCCGAAGCGGTTTCGCAAATGAGCGAGGTGCTTCAGGAAGCCAACTCGGGGATACAACCGTTCGGTTTGACCTGAACGACGGCTCGTCGAGCGAGCAGGTGGACACCCGGCAGGACCTCTTGTTGAGGCAGCATCATGGTCGAGCGGATACGAATTTTGATCGCGGATGATTCCGCCGTGATCCGTCGACTCGTGGCCAACGCGCTGCACATCGATCCCGACTTCGAGGTCTATCCGGCGATTCACGGACGCGATGCGCTCGATCAGATCCCGCAGGTTCACCCCGATCTGCTGGTCCTCGACGCGGAGATGCCCGTCATGGATGGAGCCGAGGCGGTGCGCCTGATCCGACAGACCAACTCCGAACTGCCGATCATCATGCTCTGCAAGTCGCTGGATGCGAACTGCCCGTCCACGCTCGCGGCGCTGGCGGCGGGGGCCAACGACTGTGTCACCTGGGCGATCCGCATCGGACACGTGGGGGCCGCCATCGAGTACATTCGCAATCATCTCATCCCGAAGATCCGCCATTGGACGCAGCCGCGCGGCGAACCGACCGGACGCTTCGAGACCGACCCCCACCAGGAGCTCGATCTCCGTCACACCGCCGCCCTCGTGCGGGAGATGGAGGCCGTGGGTGTCACCAGCCCCGCCTTCTCCCCCTTCGCCCCCGCACACGACGATCTGCATGTCGCTGAGTTCGCAAGAACTCAGCCCAACACGCGATGAGTAGCTGAGTTCTTGCGTAAAACGCTACGAGGCCACGCCGTCCCCCGCACAGCATTCCACTGGAACCCCACCCGAGTTTCCCATCATGGACTTCGCTCACCTGATGCTGCTGCAAATCACGACGGACGTGTGTGGCTCCAAGCTCGGCCTGTCCCGGTTTCGGGTCTTGGATCGGTCGGAGATCACCGACGGCGAAGAGTCCCTCGAAGGGAGCATCCGGATCACCGGAGAATGGGATCTCGAACTGCGGGTCGTCTGCCCCCGGGCCGTCGCCGTCCAATTGACGATCGAGATGTACGACAAAACCGTCGACGAACTGTCCGAGGAAAACATTCGGGACGCCCTGCGTGAGGTCATCGGCGTGATCGGCAGCGACGTCCGCGACGCCCTCGGCGGCAACGACCGGTTGTCCTGCCCGCGCGTGCGAGAAAGCGTCTCCCCCTTCGACACCGACATCCCGCCGGGTCAGGGCGACTTCCACGGCGACATCCTCACCGTGCATCTCGTGGAAACCACCCGCGACGCCGCCTTCGCCTGAGCCTGGTGTGCCACGGCTGTGTCAGCCGTGCCTGGAGTGCCACGGCTCTGTCAGCCGTGAGAATGGTGGCAAGTCTCACGAAAGACACACGGCTGACACAGCCGTGGCACACGAGTAAGCCCTGTTCAACGGGCTGTCACGCCGGTTCGACCAGCGACGTATCGCGGTCCCCGGTGGCGATGGTCAGGCTGTCGATGTCGCGGAGTTCCAGTTCGTCGAGTTCATCGACGACGGTCACATCCTGAAACGTATGAACCTGAACGCTGCCGGGCGTGGTCGAGGTGACGGGCGAGGTCAACTCCATCGCCCCTTCCTTCAGGTACAGGACGACAGCGTTGTCCAGTTCGGGAGCGGGCAGTTCGTACCAGACTTTTAAATCGCCGTTGGGAAGCACGCGCCAATTGAACCGGAACGTCGGCAGCGGGGTCGAGGATGTACTACTGGAGGGAAAGATCTCGGGCAGGCTATCGGCCAGCGGCTGACCGGGGAAAGTCGCTTCAATCATGGCGTGATAGAGAACCAACCGCGCAATGATCGACGTCTCCTCGCGCAGCTCCTCTTTCTCATCGCCAAAGAGTTGTTCCCGTTCCTGCCGCTTCACGCGCAGCGTGGCGTTGATCGAATTGACCTCCGCGATCTTGTCCGCGAGGTTGTCTCGCATCGTTTCCAGATCGGCCACCGCGAACGTGCCGAGGGTCAGCGGCGTCGCCCCCAGCGCGGCGTTGACCCGTGTCCAGTGGTCGATAAACCGCCCCAGGAGGTCGAGATACAACTGCGGCGTCATGCGGCCGAGGTTGGGAACGGTTCGGCTGAGGACATGCCGTGGACCGAGCCGCGCGATCACCAGCGTCTTGAATTGCCTGAGTCGCGCCCAGATACCGTTGGGATCCTCCGGTCCGAACCCGAAGATCCCATCGCGCTGGTTGATCGCCGCAATCAAGTCCGCTTCCAGCGTCGCAATCGTCCCTTGCAGGGCATGGTAGAGATTCCGTTGTACGACCAGTTGCTGACGCCCATAACCGGCTATCAACAAAATCGCCTGCACCGCGTTCGCCAGCGCCCAATGCGCCAGATGTTCATCGATGATCGACAACCGATCCAATTCCCGGATACGCGCCATGATTCGGTTCCTGAACAAGAGAGAGTTGATATGCGAGCGTCGAAGGCGCTCGGAAGGGTGACGACCATTTTAATCCGCGCCGGAAAAAAGCAAGCACAAAATTGATAAGCGCAGGAATCGTGGGGTGCAGCCGCTCATGGGTGGTCGCTGTTTCTTGTCCCCTCTCCCGCCCGTCTTCGGGGGGAGAGGGTTAGGGTGAGGGGGGATTCGCTTCAGGCAGAGTGGCCGCGGGACTGACGACGACCGACTCCCGTATTCCAACGTCTCTCGACCGCTTGGCCCCCTCACCCTAACCCTCTCCCCCGAAGACGGGGGCGAGGGGACCGGAAGACGACCACCAATTAGCGACTGCACCCGCAGCAACCCGACGACTGCGCCTGGCGACTGGACGGCTCTCTGACATCACCCGACGGCTGCCTGTACCAACTCGACGGCCGCGCGAGCTGACTCGACGGCTGCCTGTGCCAACCCGACGGCTGCCTGAGCCAACCCGACGGCTGTACGTCGGGACTTGCCCGACAAGTCGACCCAAAGAGCCGCCAAGTCGAGCCGTCCAGCCGCCGAGTCTGGCCATCCAGCCGCCAAGTTGACACAGAAAGCCGCACACACCCCCTCATCCAGCCGCCAAGTCGAGCCATTCAGCCGCCAAGTCGAGCCGTCCAGCCGTCTGGTCGGGGCATTCAGCCGCCAAGTCGGGCCACCCAGCCGCCAAGTCACCCCATCCAGCCGGCAAGTTTGGACGTGACAAAAGCCAGAGAGCTACCGCAACAGACAACCCACACAAGACTTGTGCCAGACAACCAGCCGTAGCCGGACTTCGCCGAAGTCCGAACGCCGATCTCGGAGAAATCGGCCCACGGGGGTGTGGCTGGGGTCGAGCGTCTTCGCTCGCCCCCAGCAATCGAAGTCACGCTGGCTGCCGTCCACAATCTGGGGGCGGCCGGAAGCCGTCCGACCCCAGCCACCCCGCCGTACTGGCGGAGTTCCAGGTACCACCAATAGTCCTCGGGGTTCAGGCCGCATTCCTTTCCGGGGCCAATCAATGTGTCAGCGCCAGTTCAGCACCATGAAGATCCCTTCGCGTTTTTGGATTCGCTCGGGCAGGGTGAGCAGCCGGTCGCGGAAGAAGGCCAGGATCAGGCCGGTGCCGAACAGCAGGCCGCCGCCGATGATGATCAGGGTGGCGATGGTGCTCAGGCGGCTCCACGGCACGAAGATCAGCAGTGTCACAAAGTACAGCGCGGTCGAGACGCCGCCGACCAGGGTGGTGAACTTCAAGCGGAAGACCGCTCCGCTCCCCAACAGCAGCACGCTGACGAACAGGAAGCCGATTTCGTTCAGGATCAGGAACCGGCCCTGTCCCCGATCGACCCACGTGGCGAGGGCCAGGGGGATGCTGGTCAGCAGGGCACCGAAGAAGAGGCTCATGCTGACCAGGTCGCTCTCGCGGTCCTGTTCGCGGTACCAGCCGGCATGACCGATGGCCAACAGCACCAATCCCGCGATCACCGAGAAGAGTTCGGCCTGCTGCCACGGCGTGAGGTCGATCAACTTGTGCAGGGCCAGCAGCGTGAGTGCCCCCTGAATCACGACGTTGACCACGTACCAGCGTCGCCACGCCGCGACCTTCACCACGGCCACGGTCAGGGCCGCGATGACCAGCAATGTCACGCTGAATCCGACGAATCCCCAGTCCATCGGATGCTGGAGACCGGTCGCGTCCTGGGCCAGTCGGCTCAGACCCCGCATGGCGGCCGAGACGAACGCGAGGCTCAGCACCGAGTTCGCGGACTGGAACGCCGCTTCGGCCAGGGGCGCCGCCGCAGTCTGTTCGAGGATCGAGAACCGGTAGACCAACAACAACGCCAACCCGATCAGGGCGAACGCCAGGATGTACGCCTCGGCCCCGGTGACTCCGCAGAAGGTCATCATCTGCCACAGCGAGCCGCAGGCCATCAGCGCCGCCAGATGGACAAAGCGCGGTTGCCGCTGGAAGCCGGTGGCCAGTCCATAGAACACGGTCGCTTCGGCGAAGAAGGCGGCCAGTGCCAGGTTCAGGGAAGCGTGGCTCACCTGACCCGGGGCGAAGCCCGCGAAGGCCGTGGACAGCGACGAAACCAGCATGACTCCCGTGGCCGCGTGCGCGACCCACGTCAGCGATCTCGACAGCGCCGCATCGGCATAGAGCTTGGCGGCGACGAGGTAGGCGATCGGGATCAGCATCAGGATCGGAGCGTGTTCCTGCCACTGTTCCAACCCGAGCGCGGCCAGCGCGGCGACGGAGGCGACCATCGCGGAGGCGGCGGTCGCGAAGTGATAGGACGTCGGCAACCAGGTCGCGGCGTGGCGGTGCAGGTAGGCACCGACTCGCGAGGCGACCGCGGCCAGCAACATCGCTCCGACGTAGCTCCAGTGGTGCGGATTGTGGCCGGCCAGACTCACCGGCAGGCCCAGGAAATGGAAGTACGCGACCAGACCCAGCAATACTGGCAACAAGCTGAGCAACAGACCGAACAGCGGCAAGGTTCGCGCCAGCTTCTGCTCCCGCAGCAGGAACGATTGGCCGAGGTTGACCGCCAGCGACGTCACCGCGAGGACGGCAATGATCGCGTCCACCTGCAAATCGAGGTTCAGCATCTTCACGCCGAGAATTTCGGCCCACAGCAGCGTGAACGCGGCGAGGTGGATCAGGCTCCCCTGTTTCTTCACGACGAGGTCGGAATAGACGTAGGCGTAAGTCGCCGCCAACACCAGGCACAGGGCGATCCAAACCTGCTCGTGGCAGATGGGTGACGGCGTGACCTTCCACGCTTCGTACACCGGCTGGAACCACGCGGCATAGAGCCAGTCGCCGGTCAACTGCGCGCCGAACACCAGCATCAGACCCGCGGCCATCAATGCATGGCCGGAGTGAAAGAAGGCCATTCCAAACCGCTTCCGGCTGAACGGTCCTTCAATCTCACCGAACGCCCGCTCCAGGTGAATGGCGGCCAGTCCCAGCAGGACCAGCAGCGTGGCGGGTGAGGCGATTTCCCAGAACTTCTGCGGAGATGGCGGCAAGTCGGCGAGGATCAACAGCCCCGTCATCGCGACCCCGCCACAGAAGACGTAGACGAAGACTTCGTCCTTCAGCAACCAGGCCGAGGCCGCGTATGCGGCGCAGATCACGACCGCCGCGACCCACAGGTGGCCGTCGAGCGTGATCAGCGAGTTCGTGCTGTAGTACCACAGGTTGAGCGGCATCACGAGACAGGCCAGCAGCGTCAGCGCCTTGCCCACCAGTTGGTAGCGGGTCATGCGGATCAGGCCCCAGCCACCGAGCAGGACGGCGATGTTGACCACTCCCATCGCGACGGCCATCACCGGTGGCGTAAAGAATTCGTTGATCCACAGCAGGATCACCAGTCCCACAACCATCAGGGCGCCGCCGAGTCCCAGCAGCCACTGAATGCTGCGGGGATCGAGCAGAATCTCCAGAATGTTGCGGCGCGGCGGTGAAACCGCCGGCTCGGAGGCCGGTGGTGTCGATGGTGGCACGGCACCCGTGTCCGACTCACCGTCATGGCGTCTCGATTCCGTCCACTGATTCAAGACGCCGGAAAACTCGCGCGCGACTCGTGACGGCTGTTCTGTCTGACTCTCCGCCACCGTTGGCGACGGCTGCGAAGTGACGGTCACACCCTCCTGGGCCAATCGCCGCACGAGCGTTCCCGACCGTTCGCGGGCCTCCTCTTGAAGTGCATGCGCCTGGTTGAGCGTCAGCTTTCCCTCACGCTTGAGTCGCGGAAACTCCTGCCCGAGAAACCGCCACAACCGCAACGCGCGGACGGAAGGCTGTTCGTTCGGCTGCAACGGAAGGATGTCGGGAACACTCGGCACCGCCGCCTGTGTCTCCGCCAGACGTTGGTATTCCTCGCGCCGCGCACGCCACTCGCCAACGATCGGCTCCTTTTGGTGCTCCTGCAACTGCCCCTGGGCAATGGACCGCTCGACCCATTCCTCCGCACGCTCCAACGTCGAGATCAGCGGTTCCCACGCATCAAATTCCGGCAAAGAGGTTGGGTTCATTGGAGAGTCTGCCTCGAAGAGTTGTGGAGGAATCGAAACCGACCGACATCATGGACGGAAGGGGACTGTCACAGCCTCCCGTTTCAAGTCTATAAGGCAATTGATGTCGCTCGTCCAACAACTCAGGCGGAAGATTCCGGGCGATATCACGGCCAAGAGGCACTTTTTTATAAATCGTCGAGTCTCAAAGGTCGAATTCACGGCAAAAGCTTTTGTAGGTGCGTTATTTTGGATTTTTGCCCCAACGGGGCAGCCCGATGTCAGCCCGGGGCAAACGGCCAGCGGGAGCGCCGCCCCGGGCTGGCATAACTTCGCCCCTTCGGGGCTGAAATCCCAAAGGCGCAACTTCAAAACTCGCGAGCGAGGGGTTCTTCTTCCGTCCAATCTCACCCCTCGCTCGCGCGTCGGGCTAGTTTTTGAAGACAGCGCGGAGGACGCAGAGGGACTTCTCTCCGCGATCTCTGCGCCCTCTGCGTTTCACTCTCTTCCTCCAGTCCACCGACTGCCAGTCTGGAGCAACAGGAGTCACCAAACTTGGAATTGCCCAAGACAGATTCGCTGACGTCAGACGAACCAACTAGAATGCGGCCGGTCAGGCGAACCGTGACAGGAGGCGAGTCTCATGAGACGACGTTGGTCTTCGGTCTACTGGGTCTGGTTGGTGGCACTGTCCGTGGTGCCGTGGACTCTTGTCGCGCAGGAACCTGCCGGGGTGGCTGGCGACAAGGTGGACTCGCTGCACGACGAGGATGCCCGCGAGTTGGCGGTCGTCGAACGGTTTGTGACCGTGCTGGAGAAGAACCCTCGGCGCGGGACGGCGCTCGACAAGGTCTATGCCTTTCATGTCGAGCGTGGATCGCTGGGCTCGACCATCGCCGCGTATCGCGAGAAGGCGGACAAGGGGAGCGGGGGGCAGGCGGACAAGGGGATCGGGGGACAAGGGGACAAGGGGAGGGAGAAAGACGCAGCCGTCCTCTGGATGATCGTCGGGTTGCTGGAGGCGTTGCGAGGGGACGAGGCGGCGGCGGTGACGGGTTTCGAGAACGCCGAGCGGCTCGCGCCGGAGAACGCTCTCGCGCCGTACTATCTCGGTCAGATGCTGGTGCTGACCGGCCAGTCGGACAAGGCGGTCGAGGCGTTCGAGCGGGCCATCGTGCGGCAGCCGGCTCGGGCCGATCTGCTGGAAATGTTTCAGACGCTCGGCCGCATCCATCAGCGAACGGCTCGAAACGAAAAAGCCCTCGATGTCTGGAACCGGCTCGAACAGCAATTCCCGAACGATGAGCGGGTGCAGGAGCAGATCGCGACAACGCTGCTCGAAGAGGAAGCCTTCGACGCGGCATTGCCTCGCTTCGAAAAGCTGGCTCAGACGGCGAAAGACCGCCCGAAGCAGCTTGCCTTTCGGATGGAGGCGGCGGACATCCGGGTGCGGCTCGGCCAGACCGATGTCGCGCTGAAGGAGTTTGAAGCGCTACTCGGTCAACTCAACCCCGATCACTGGGTCTATCGCGAGGTTCGTCGGCGGATCGAGGCGATCTATCTGCGCAGCGAGGACCGCGCGGGACTGGCCACGTACTACGAGGCGTGGCTGGCGAAGCATCCCGACGACCTGGACGCGATCGCGCGCGTGGCGAAGGTCTACGCGACGATCGGGCGTGACGCGGAGTCGCGCGAGTGGCTGGAACGTGGCGTCAAGCTCGCCCCCACGCGGAAAGAGTTGCGTCGCGCGCTGATCGACCGGCTGCTCGAATGGCACAAGTACGGCGAGGCCCTCGCGCACTACGAGCAGCTCGACCGCCACGATCCCAACAACCCGGACACGCTGCGCGATTGGGGCCGCGTGCTGCTGCTCGATTCGTCACGCGATGAGGCCGCGCGTCGTCAGGCCGCGGCGGCGATCTGGCGGAAGCTGGCGGAGGCCAAGCCGAACGATCCGCTCGTCGCGTCGCAGGTCGGCGACCTGCTGAGGCAGGCGGAATTGATCGACGAGGCGGTCGCGCAGTATCGCCGCGCGATCGCACTCGCCCCCGAAGCGACCCAATACCGCGAGTACCTGGGCGAATACTTTCACTCGTTGAAGCGGTCCGAGGAGGCGCTCGCCACCTGGCGGCCGATGGCCGAGGGAGACCGGCGGACGGCTGCCAACGTGGGGCGGCTCGCCGAAGTCCTCGCGGGATACGGATACGTCGAGGAGGCGATCAAGAACTACGCGGAAGCCTGCCGCCTCGACCCGAAGGATTTGGGAATGCAGCTCAAGCGGATCGATTTGCTGGCGCGGGCCGAGCGTCATGAGGAGGTGATCCCGCACCTCGCCACCGTCGAGAAACTGGTCGCGAACGAGGAGGAGCGCGAGGCGTGGCTGTCGCGCGACCTGCGCACCTGGCAGGCGATGGGAAAGTTGAAGGAGCGGATCGCAGCGGTCCAGAAGGAGGGACAAGGGGACAAGGGGACAAGGGGAGCGGGGGAGAAGAACGAAAAACAAATGGCCGAGCGCTGGTACTGGTTGGCTCGGGCGCATGAGGCGGAGCGGCAGATGTCCGACGCAGCGCACGCCGTGAAGAAGGCTGGAGAACTGGCGCCGCGATCCATTCCGATCCTCAGGGCGTCGGCCCGGATTCTGGAGGCGCGTCGCGACCTGTTCGGGGCGGTCGAGGTTTGCACGCGGCTGGTCACGCTCGACCGGCGGTATCGGACCGAGTACCTCCAACAACTGGCGACGCTGGAACGGCAACTCGGCCGAAAGGACAAGGCGTTGCAGGCGGGACGCGACCTGATGGCCGCCGCTCCCGGCAATCCGGAGCAGGCCGAGTTCTTCGCGCAGCTCTGCTTTCAACTCGGTCAGGTCGACGAGGGCTTGAACGCACTTCGACGCTCCGCGCGCGCCAACGCCAACGATCCGCTGGCGCTGGTGCGGTTGGCGACCGCGCTGATCGAGCGGCAGCGCGCGGGAGAGGCCATCGATCTGTTGTGGCGGGCGTTCGACACGTCGCCGAAATTGGAAGACCGTCTGCTCGTCGTGCAGAAGCTGGTCGAAGCGCATGCGGCGGCGAACCAGCCATCGCGCGTGATCGAGCGACTGCAACGGCTGCAGCGCGATCGCAGCCAGCGGCGCGAGATGACCCTCTGTCTGGCTCAGGCCCATCAGGCGTCGGGCAACGACGCGCAGGCTCTGAAGGAACTGGAGACGCTGCTGTCGGAGGAGACGCGCGATCCGTTGCTGTTGAAACAACTCGTGCAACTCGCCGAGAAGCGGCAGGACTGGACCACCGCCGCGAATTACATGCGACAGGTCTGGCAGTTGACGAAGGACAAGCGGGACCGCTTCCAACTCGCGGACCTGCTGATGAAAGTCGGCCAGGTGGACGAAGCGGTCGAGTTGCTGGTCGGTGGCGAGTCTTCGCGGCAACTGACCGCCGAAGTCCTGAAACTGCTCGACGGTCTGTACGAGACGGGCAAGACCGACGTGCTGCTCGCGCGGTTGAAGCCGCTGCGCGACCGCTTTCCCGACAACTGGGAACTGCTCTACCGTGAGGGAATCGCGCTGGCAAAGGCCGCGCCCGAGGAGGCGGCCGGACGATTCGAGGCGATTCTCGCCCTGCACTGCCGCGACGACGAGCCGGCGCTGGCCACGCCACCGAACAGCGCGTTGCCGGTCGCGAGTTTGGCCGGCACGCCGATCCCGCTCGTCGACCGGATGAGCAAGATCGCGGTGATCATGCAGATGACCTCGTTCATGCAATCGGCAACTTCCAGTCCCAGTGCGAGACTCAACCTCGGCACTCCTCGCAACACCAGTGGTCGCACCCCGGCGCAGGCTCGCCTGCGATTCTGGGCACCGCGCGACTACGGCGAAGTTCGCCTCGCCGCGTGGGGCTGGCTGACTTCATTCGCCGCGCGAGACAAACAGCCCGAGAAGATGACGGCGCGGCTGCGGCAACTCGAATCGAGTTCCACCCACCAGTCGCTGATCGATCGGTACGCGATCCACCGGTTTCGTGGCGAAGAGCAGCAGGCCGAGAAAGTCGCCCACAAGCTGGCCCAATCCCCCGGGGCGGGACCGGAAGAGAAATCGCTCTATCTGCAAGCCCTCGCCCAACGGCATCAACCAAAACGGCGCATCATGCCGAGCGGGCAGGCGGTCATGGACCAGCCCTCTCCCGCGCCGCTGTATGACGAGGAGTTGGATGAGGTGCTGGCGATCTATCGCGAACTCGTCGCCAAGGCGGACACGTCGACCACGAATCCGACCCAGCTCAACACGATCATGGCGGAGTTGGTCCTGGCGGATCGGGCCGCCGTCGCGAACCAACTCATGGAGGAAGCCATCGACCGGGCGGCGAATGAAGCACAACTCAACGCCCTGATGCTCGTCGCGTCCGGTCTGCAGACAGCTGGCGCGAACCGGCCGGGCGCGCGGACCACATCCAGGATGACAAGGGCCACGCTGCTTCGAATGCTCGACCGGCAGATCCAGTTTCAGGATGAGACCGCCGCGAACCGCGTGGCCGCCACGGCCACCATGCCCGCACCGGCAACTGTCCTCGGATCGCTCCGCGGACGAGCGACGCCCAACTACACGGGCTACGTGATTCAGATGCATCTGCACACCCACGGGGAACTGTTGATCGAAGAGGTTCTCGCGCTGTGGTCCCGCTACGTGAAGCTCAGCTCGTTCTCGCTGGCCGAGCGGTTGAGGCAACCCGAGGGACGACCGGCCGCGGTCCAGTTGGCGATCGCACAACAGACCTCCGCCGAAATGTCGCTCGGACCCGTGTTCGATGAAAACGGCTTACTGATTCTGGTGTTGGTTTTGGACTTGTCCACACGCGACAAGAACGGTCAAGGCGTTTTGGCCGATTTCCAATCACGCTCACAGTCGCCGGACATTTCCAATGAAGAACGGATTCTGTGGCTGACGGCGCTGGGGCATCTGCACGGAAACACTGGCGACAAGGAGAGCGCCCTCAAGGCGTGGACCGCGGCAGCGGCGCTGGCACCCCAATTCATCGAGCTCCAACTGAACCTCGCCCGCATCCACGAATTGCACCGTCAGTCCCAGCGGGCACTCGAAATCGTCGAGGCTACCCAGCCCACCACGAACGACTGGCAGGTCGAACGCGAGCAGATGATCCTGCGTCTGGCTCTGGCCGCCAACAATCGGGATCGCGCCACAGTCGCCGCCGAACGGCTGTCGGGCCTGAAGCTCAACCCCTTCGATGTTCTGCCGCTGGCCGAGCAGATGGTCAAACTCGACCTGACCGACCAGGCCGAGGCTCTGCTCCTGCGTTCCAATAACATGACGGCGGGCAACCGCACGCCCGTCGATATCCGCGCGCTGCGAGTCCTGCTCGACATCCAACTCGCCCGGGGACGAAACGACGAAGCGACCCAGACGGCGCTGGACCTGCTCAAGCTGTTGGAGACCACCGATCCGAGAAAACTGGCCGCCCTGCAGGCACAGCAGTTCGCCGCGATGAACAACGGTCAACGGATGATCATCAACAATGTCAATGGCAGGCAATCGGTCGTCATGACGGGCCGCGCGACCAACATCGTCCCGGAGATCAACGTGTCCGAGTACCGCCTGGTGGCGTTCAAGGCGCTTCACAAAACCGGCAAACTGGCCGAGATGATCGACAAGGCGGAAACCGAACTCAAGGCGTCGCCCAACAATGAAGCGGTGATCAAGACGCTCCTGACTTATCACACGGTGGCGGTTCACTCCGAGCGGATCGAAGAGTTGAGGGCGCGTCTTCTGGAGATCGAGCTCAATCGCCCCGACAAACGCTACGCGATGATCACCGACCTGCTGAACAGGGGACTCCCTGACGAGGCGGCCAGTCACGCCAGGCTGTTGATGGAGGCGCACCCCGACCACTTCGTTCCGCGCTGCCGCGACATGATCTTCCGGTTCGAGAACAAGAACGGACTGCGCAAGCTCGCCAAAGTGTTCGAGCAGCTCGATTGGAGTCGCTACGACAAGTATCCCGAACTGCTGCCGATGGTGATCGAACAACTGGCCGCCGACATCACGACCGAAGACATCGCCGCGAAACTGTTCGTCACCGCGTGGGAAACGCGGCCCGAGCGCCGGCTGGAACTGCTCACGTACAGCCCGGATGAAGAGTGGTGGAAGCGCCCCGAACTGACCGCTGGCCTGTGCCGCCTGCCGATCCCCGCGAAGGAGGCGGACCTCGCCAACCAGTGGGCGGTCTTCGGCCGCACCCTGCGGAAGCCGACCAACAAATCGAACGTCGTCAACGACAAATTGATCCCCGCCGGCAAGACAACCGACGGTGCGGCTCCCGCCACCTTGCTGAGTCGCCTGCTGGCCATCGAGGCCAACCGGGACCAACTCAAAACGCTGGCGGGCGAGGTCGAGCGGGGACGGCAACAGTTTCCACAGTGGACGGCGGGGCAGGTACTGCTCGCGCTGATCGACCTGCGCCGCGGGCGTGTGGCCACCGGACGCGACGCACTGATCGAACTGCTGCCGACGCTGAGCAAACTTGCGCAAAACAGCCCCGCCATTCCGTGGGAGATCGCCGACGAACTGGCCCGCCACGACGAGAGCTACGAAGCTGGCATCCGCTACTACGAGGTGGCGCTGCGCGATCGCGGCATCGAAGCCTGGACCTCCTCGACTTCGCCCGTGCGCGGGATCATCCAGTCGTTGGCTGCGCGCGGTCGCACGGCCGATGCGAGGCGGATGCTGCTCAGCCTGCTCCCCGCCAATGTTCAGCGAGGCGGCGATCCAGCATTGTCGCCATCGACGCTCGAACTGAACGTCGCGCAGTGGGTCGGGCGGGAGCTGCGCGGCATCGGCCATCCCATCGACGCCATCCACGTCTATCAGGCGGCGCTGGAACGGGGCGCGGGAATGACCATCGGCGGCCACGATCCGCGGGTCGATCTGCAAAGCAGCCTGCTGATCGCCTTCAAGGAGTTGCAGCCCGCCTCCCTGATCGACTTCTTCGCGGCGACCGGCGACGCCCCGCCGTCGCTCGATCTGCAACTGTTTGTCACCGAGCTGACGACACCCGGCATCCGCCTGCGCTCCCGCTGGCAGTCGATCGTCGGCGACGTGGCCCAGTCGCCCGAGGCGGCCGCGCGCCTGCAGGGCCTGCTCGCCGACGCCCGGCGAAAACATCCCGGTCAGCTCGTGGCATTCCTGCTCTCCGCGCAGTTGGCCGTCGCGATGAACGACGACACCGAGACGGCGGCCTCGGTCGGAGCACTGGTCCACTTCGTCGAGCAACATCCGCTGGAAGTGCTCTCCTCCGAGCCGGCCAAGCTCCGGTCACAGCGCGAGGCCGCCCGATCGCAGGTCGGTCTGTGGCTGATCGCCCGCGAGTCCCTCGCCCAGCCGGCCCTCGCGCCGGCGGGAACGAAGCTGGCGGAGCGTGCCCTTCAGGCTGCACGCCAGCAGACCGATCCGACCTTCGCCCAAGCCGTCGGCACCGAATGGCTCACCCTCGCCCGACAGGCGAACGACACCACCACGGTCGACCGCCTGCAACGAGAACTTAGCCTCCCCCTCAAGCCGTAGCCGAAACGCCGCGCGAACCAAGGTGCTTTTTCCGCCGAGTTCCCCGTTATCATGTTCCAGTGACCGTTGCACATTCCAATGACGCAGCGCCTTCAAACTGTGGAGAAGACAAATGACTGCCACTGATATTCGCAAGCTCAGCCTCGCCGAGCGCATTCTGCTTTTGGAAGACGTGTGGGATTCGATTGCTGATGAGCCGGAGGCTTGGGAACTCTCCCAAGAGCAGCAGGACGAACTCGACCGGCGAGTCGCGGCCTATGAAGCGAACCCAGAGAACACCTTCACCTGGGAGGAAGTGAAGGCCGGTCTGGGAACGCCAGTCTTAATCTGAAAGGTCACGACGATGAATCTTCGCTGTCGATTGAATCGTGTCTGCTCAATTTCGTTGACGCTGTCTCTGCTGGCGAGTGCGGTCGGCTTCGCCGCGGACGCCGCCAAGCCAGTCGCTGACAAACCGCTGGTCAAGACGACTCACGTTTACAAGACGGTGGGGGACGTGAAGGTGGAGGCGGACGTGTATCGGCCGGAGGGGGCGGAGGCTCGGCCGGTGGTGGTTTGGATTCATGGGGGAGCGCTCATCGTCGGCGGCCGCTCGCAGGTGCCCAGGCAGATTCTGGAGCTGTGTACCCGCGAGCGATACGTGTTCGTGTCGCTCGATTATCGGTTGGCTCCGGAAGTGAAGTTGCCGGAGATTGCCGACGACTTGAAGGACGCCTTCCGCTGGCTGCACAAACACGGTCCGAAACTGTTCGAAGCCGACACGAGTCGCCTCGTCGTGACGGGCGGCTCGGCGGGCGGGTTTTTGACCATGTTGTCCGGAGTCCTTGTGACACCAAAGCCGACTGCGTTGGTGGCGTACTGGGGCTACGGCGAAATCGATGGCGAGTGGACCCGCGCCCAATCGACTCATCACGGCGTTCCCGTCCCGCGCGACGAAGCGCTCGCCGCCGTCAACAAGAATGGAAAGGTGCTCACGAACACCGACGATCCCGCCGAGGGAAAAACGCGCGGCGGCTACTATCGCCACCTGCGACAGACCGGCGGCTGGTCGCTGGGAGTCACCGGCATCGACGCGGTGCAGGAACCCGGCAAGCTCGACCGCTTCTGCCCGGTCAAGCAGATCACGCGCGACTACCCGCCGATCCTGATGGTCCACGGGACAGAGGACACCGACGTTCCGTATTTCTGTTCGACCGACATGGCGCGCGAACTGACCAAACACGGCGTGAAGCACGAACTGCTCACCGTCGAAGGCGCCGAACACGGCCTCCGCGACGGCGACCCCAAAAAGGTCGCCGAAGCCAACGCGCGAGCACTGGAGTTCATCCGCGAGCAGTTGGCGGCGAAGTGAACGACATCGTCATGGCGACTTCATTCCGCCCAATTTTCGACTCTCAAGCCAGGCACGGCCAAAAGGTCGCTGTCCGTCGTCACCACGATGCAGTCGCTGAGCGTCCGGGCCGTTGCCGCAACCATCATGTCGATGATCTGCATCGGGCGACCCATGCGACGCAACTCTGCAAACAGGCGTCCATATTCTCGGGCCACATCCAGCGTGAGTGGCCACAGACGGAAGAGTGCGAGCTTGCGATTCAGAATTGGCAAATTGCGTTCGCGAGTCTGGCTGTACTCGATGCCGCCCAGTATTTCCGCGACGACCGGCAACGCCGTGCCGATGACGTGCCCTTGACGGCGAGCCAGGATCGCGCGCTGGTCCACGCCACGACGCTGAAAGATGCAATCCGCCACGGCGTTCGAGTCGAGCAAATACTTGCTCATGGAAGAGACTTCTGGATTTGGTCGGCGCGTTGATCGAATGTCCGCAGCTCGAATTCCCGCTGAGCCCGACGCGCCGCCTGCCATTCGGCCTCATCCTCCGCCGTCATTTGCAGCGGCGGAATCGCCTCAAATTCGGCGATCCACCGCGCAATCGCTGCGGGATCGTTGGACCCGACAACATCGACATCGGAGCCGTTCACCGAGACCGGACGAATCTCCAATTCACACCCCTCGGGCCAATCAACCGCATCTTCGACAATGACCTGTCCGTCTTTCCACTTCGCATGAACCGCAATCATCAGCGACCTCCCGATCAGTCCAGAGTGTTTGGACGATCGCCGATTCTAACCTGTGGAGAGCCACGGCGTACAACGGCAATCACCTGCGCGCGGCGCGGTCGGCGGCTCGCGCGCCCATCGGCCACTTCCAGACTTTGGACTGCTGTTCGCGAGTTGCCTGCTCGATCTTGTCCTTCAATCGCAGCGAGTCGTAGTCCGCCTTGTTCTGGCGCAGAGCGGCGTCGATTTGCTGACGGGCCTTCAGCAGGTTGCCTTGCGTGTAGTAGTCCTCGGCCCGTTCGTAGTGGGCGCGCGTCAGGTTGTTGCGGTTGATGGGCGAGAGGTTGTCGCGGAAGTTGGCGGCGCGGTTCTCGGTCTCGACCTTCAGGCACTCCCCTTCGATGGCCGCTTCCGGCTCGATGACGATGCGCGGCGTGAGCAGCACGATGAGTTCGGTCCGCTGCGTCTTCTCGGTCTTGTTCCGGAAGGCGGCTCCCACCATCGGAATCGCGCCCAGAAACGGGACGCGGTCGATCGACTCGGTCGTCTCCTCGGAGATCAGACCGCCGAGCACCACCGTCGTGCCATCGCGGACCATGATGTTCGTCGTGACTTCGGTCGTCTCCTGATTCGGCAGTCCGGTTTCCTTGTTGATCGTGGCCGAACTGCGTTCCGGGTGAACCTCCAGCCGCACGAGGCCGTCGGGCGAGATGAACGGCCGGAGCAGCAACTTGGTGCCAGAGTCGAGGAACTGCACGTTCTCGACCGTTTGCGTCCCATTGAAGGCGAGTGTCTTGTAGCTCAGCCGGTTGCCGATGATCATCTCGGCCTTCTGCTTGTTCAGTACGCGAATCTGCGGTGCGGCGACCAGGCTGGTGTCGGCAATGTTTTCCAGAGCCTTGATGAAACCGGTAACGTCACCCGAGACGAAGCCATACTTCAGACCGGCGGTATTCGCGATGAAATCTCCGGCGGGAGGGACAAGTGTCGGTGCGTTGGGAAACCCGGACGAACCGCCGAGCGTCGCGCCGTTGCCGCTCGTCACGAGCTGCTTTTGGCTGCCGTTGAGCAGGGCGAAGTTGACGCCGAACTCCATCGAATCCGACAGCGCGACGCTGAGGATCTTCGCCTCAATGATGATCTGGAGCGGCGGCACGTCCATTTCGATGATGACCCGGTCGATCTCTGCGATCACCTCCGCATAATCCTGAATGAGCAAGGCATCGCGCTGGGCGAGGCCATCTCCGCCTGCATTCTCGGGTGACTTGGCGATGCCGACCTGCGAGGGAGTGGTCACGGCATGCTTGCCGTCCTTCGACAGGATCGGCGTCAGCAACTTGCTCAGTTCGTTGGCGCTGATGTAGTTGGGCTGGTAGACCTTCGTGATCAGCTTGCGGTTCAGGAGTTTGAACTGGGCGACTTCGGCCGCCGACTTGACGTAGATGAAGTCGCTTTCACGCTCGTAGACGTAGCCCCGCGATCTGAGAATCGCCTCGAGCGCGCGATCGACGGTCACGTCCTGCAGGTTCAGCGAGACGCGGCCCGCCACGTCGGCGCTCGGCAGAATGTTGACGCCCGCCAGTTGTCCGAGCATGTCGAGCACCTGCGTCAGTTCCGCATCCTGAACCTGCAGCGAAAACTTCTCGTCATCGTCAGCGCCCTCGCCCGGAAAGATCTTGATCGTTCCTTCGCGCCCACTGGCACCGCTTCCCGATTCGGCGGGACTGCGCCGCGAGCGTGATTCGACAGCCGGCGGTCCCGTCGTCTGAACCGGAGCGGGAGCGGGAGCGGGCGGCGGTGCGATCGCGGGATTCGGGACGAGTGGCCCTGTGGCCGGAGCCGGCTGCGCTTGTTGTATCTGTTGGAGTTGCTGCAACAGTTTCGCGGCGCGGTCGAAGTCGGAGACCTGTTTGTCGACCTGAGCCAGCGCGAGTTGATCGAGCCGTCTCTGCATTCCGGCGAACTGAGTGAGCAGTTGTTCCGCGGTGGAATCGGCCGCGGACTTGCCTTCGTTCAACGGACGAAACATCACCTGCGGACGGCGTTCCACTTCGACGACCGCCCGTCGCGCGGCGGTTGGCGGCGCGAGATCGTCGTCCGGCAGCGGGACACTCGCCACAGGCTTCGTCGCCGCCGCGTAACGGTTGTCGGGAATCGGTCGCGGCGGACTGCTGGCCGTTGGAGTCCGTTCAGGGGGGGGAACCGCAGATGACGGATTCGAGACGGGCATCTCGATGGGAGAGCTTCCGGTCACCGAGCCGGTCAGGTCTTTGGTGTGGCTCGCCAACCGCGCGGGCACACCGCGTGTGTCGCCGGGCTTCGCCTCAACCTTCGCGGAAGCGGGCGAATTCTCCGGCGCGGCGTCGCGCGGTCCCGTCGTCTTGGCGAACGTCGCCCAGCGAGGATTCGAGCGCGATTGAAGTTGGCGATGCCTCACGTTGGCGGCACAGAACACCAACAACGGCAGCCCGATGGCGAGCAGCAGCGCGGTAAAGGCAACTCGAAAGGAGGAGGCGTGTCGATTCATGGGTCGTCCGTGACCGTTTCGTTCGCCGCGACGAAGCGCGGTCTTGAATCAGGGTGTGCGCGGTGCCGACAGGTCCACCGCGCTCTCTCGGTTCAGCACGTCCCCCAGCTTGGGACGGGCCAGCGTCAACTCGTAATTCTTGTCGCCCGCAGTCAGCACGACTCGATGCGAGTCGATCGATGTCAGACGAAAACGATGGCCGTTTGCCAGCACGTCCTTGCCGACGTGATAAAGCTGTCCGTTGATGATGGCCACTCGCCGCGTGCGACCGATCATCGTGCTGCGCAGCTCGAGTCCCTTCGGATCGGCCTCGTCGCTCACGATCGGCTTGTTCCCGGTCTCTGCCGCAGGCTCCTCGGCAAACAGGACCGGCAAGGGAAACAGACTCTCATCCGGGGAAAAGGGATCTCGCATCGCCAGCGACACTTCGGCCGGTTGGAACAGCGGATCGTTTTCCAGAGACTTCGACAGGCTCGACCAGAACGCGTTCGTGTCGGTCGAGCCCAGGTTGTTGGGGCTGGCCACAGACGGAATTCCGTTGGGACTGGTGGGAACCGTTGAAGAAAGGGAACTCACGGCCGCCGCTGCTCGACGCGGTGCTGCCGTGCGAGCCAACATCGGAATCCAAAAGCAACATCCGAACAGAAAGAGGACGCCGAGAGCGGCGGACTTCTTCCAGTTCAATGTCAGGTCGCGTTGGAATCGCGTCCAGAGGTCTCGCATGGTGATCGGGTCCGACTCGGAACGAGATGCGGGGATCGGCAGGAACTGCCCCATTCAGTCTAGGTCGAGGAACGAACGTCCGCCGTCAAACTTTGCGGGTTGCATCAGTTATCGGACGACGGCGTCCCCTGGCTGGTGGCATTCCCGGCAATCCTGGCAGAATTTGCGTGCCGGGAATAAACGCTAAAGCTGACGCTCGCCTGAACCTGCCGGTCGCGGGTGTCGGTCCCGCGAATCAGTGTCACTTCGCCGAATGTCGCCAGACGAGGCTGAGTCTCCAGGCCCGACAGAAACTTCGTGACGCGAGCGAAGTCCCCTTTGCAACCGAGCGAAAACGGCAACACCGAGTAGGACTCGAAATCAGATTGCGGCATCGGCTCCAACCGGGTGATCGTCACCTGCGAGTGCCTGGCCAATTGGGCGACCTCGTGCAAGACGTCCGAAACATCCGCCTGCCAGGGAACCAGCGTGGCGAGCCGCTCGGTCTGCTCGCGCCGCTCTTCGAGCCTGGCCTGCAAGTGCTCGCGCTCTGCGATTTGGACGGGGAGCGAGGTCAGTTGCGATTGAATCTGCGAGACCTCGGCCTGGATCGACTTCGCCTTCAATTGCCCCGGCCGCAGGACGCCGGCAAAGAACCCGACCGTCAGCACCGCCGTGCCGACGATGGCGATCAATCTGTCGTGACGGGCGAGAGCTTTCATGGCGGGACTCGGGGAAGAGGGGTCGGGAGTCGGCGGGGCAGGAATCAGGGGTCAGTGTTTGAGGTTTGCAGCTTGATGGACGGCGACAGGAGCGGATCGTTGGCCGAGCGGTGGCCTCGTGTTTGCCGGCCGGGTGGTGTCACTCGATTCGGAACCTGGAGTCGAAACTCGCCCGGGAACCGGTCGGACGCGCAATCGCACGGCAAACGAGCGTTGTGTCTCGTCTTCCTTGCCGTTCTGGTCCGTGAACAGAAGCTGGACGCGGTCGAAGAGATTGGTCCGTTGCAGGGCATTCAAAAAGTTGGAGACGGCCTGATCGTCGTCGGCTGACCCACTGAGTGAAATCACCAGCAACTGCCGTTCGGCCGACTTGGCCAGGCGATCCAAATCTCGATCGATGGGATCGCCGGGTTGTTCTTCGGGCGGCTTTGAGTTGCTTCCCCCCGCAGTTCCGCGTGCCGGGGGCTCGGCCGTCTCCTCCCGACTCGCGCGGATCTCGCGCAGTGAGACCTGAGGGGGCAGAGCTTGAACGACGGCCGACAGCCAGCGGGTCGGCGGGACATTCAATCGCAAGGCCTCCAGCAGTCGGCCCTCACTCTCGACGACTTTCAACTCGCGCCGCAGGATTTCGGGCGAACCGAGCTTGGCCAACAGTTCGTTGGTCTGCTCCTGCAAGCGACCCCGCCGCGCGGTCAGTTGACTCAGCGAGTGCGACTGCGCCAGCCACCCCGTCACCATCAACGCCGCTGCCGTCACAAACACGACTCGCAACCAGTTGTTGCTGAACCGCGTCGTGCGCACGCAAACGTAGTCGGCGGGTAGAAAGTCGATGTCGTTCATGAAGGTTGAGGGTTGAAGGTTGAGGGTTGAAGGTTGAAGGTCGGAAGGCGGGGCGTCAGATCGTCTGTTTTTCTGACCATCAACCCTCAACCATCAACTCTCAACCCTCATCAGTCCATTCGTTTCATGGCCAGTCCCATCGCCGTGGCCCAGCGTCCCGAACGCTGATGGAGCGACGGGGACGCGGGTGTCCGGCTCAGGCCGTCGAGCGGGTTGATCGCGCGTGGACTTACGCCGACTCGCTCGCCCAGGTACTCGGCCAGCCACGGTGCGGCTTCGCTGCCGGACAGCACGAGACCATCCAGCGGCCGGCCGCGAAACGTGACCTTGTAATAGCGCAGGCAAAGTTCGAGTTCCGCCACCAGTGAATCAAACGTGGGTCGCAGCGATTCGATGATCGAGCGATGAACTTCGTTGTCACCGTCGAGAGAGGTCGCCGTGAACACATCGGCCCTCATGCCGGCGGCGGACTCCAGATCGACGGCCAGCGACTGAGCCACGGCTTCGTCGAACAGTCGGCCTCCGATGGGAAAGGACTTCAAAAACAACGCTCGCTGTCCCTCGGCGAACATCACGGTCGAGGTTGTCTCGCCGCAGAACAGGTACGCCATGCGAGAGGTCTCGGCCAAACGTCCCGCGCGATACAGGCATCGCAGCCATGCGCACGGCTCGACGTCAATCCCGATGGGCGAAAGGCCCGCCAGTTCGAGAACCCGCAACCGCCGCCGGATCACTTCGCGCGGCGAGGCGACCAGAATGACCTCCTGCTTGACGACGTTGTCCTGTCGGACTTCGCCCGCCATCAAATGTCGCAGTTCGGCGTCGGCCAGCGGATAGGGGAGACGCTCGGCGGCCTCCCACGGCACGATCTTGGCGATCTCATCGGGAGGCAGTTGTGGCAGCCGGACGGTTTCGACAAACAGTTCGTCGGCGCTCAGGCAACTGACGACTTTGCGTCCGTTGAGTCGATGATCGACGATCAACCGGCGCAGGGCATTGGCCACCACGCGATCGGCCTCGTCGGGGGAAAGGTCTTCCACCGAGGGGAGTCGCACCTGGGCGGAGGCTGCCAGCTCGAGTCGCTCCGCCGCGCCGGCCAGTTGCACCACGGTCGCCGTGTGGCGGCCCAGATGCAGACCGAGCGGAGACAATCGTGTGCGGGTGAGCGTCAGCATGATGTTCGCAGGAAGAGGTCAGAGGTCGAGGGTTGATGGTCAGAAGTCGGGGCGTCAGATTGTCTTTTTCTCTGACCCTCAACCTTCAACCGTCAACCCTCAACCTTAGTTGGAGGGATACGTCGTCGGCTGGTCGAGCCACACCTGACCGGTGACGGCCGACACGGTCAGTCGCAGGAACGCGGACTGCCCTCCCGTGCCGGACTGCAGCCAAATCTCGGTGTCATCGGTGCGCGAGGGGCCGGTCCCTCCCGAGGGTCCGAAGGTAATGTTGGTCACGGATTGATCGGAGGTCTTTAATTCGGCCCCCTTCAGACGCAGTCCGTTCGGATTCGTGCTGTTTCCTCCGAATGAACCGAGTTCAACGAGGTACGTGCCGACGGGAGTCCCGGGCGGCGCTTGCGGATTTTGCAGCGGAGGAGGGCTGCCCGTGCCGGTGTGCCGCAGTTGAAAACGGTTCCGTGTCACATCGAAATCGACCGTGTATTCGGTCCCGTACTGCACGGCGAGCTCCGATGCCAGTCGAAGGTCGGAAGCGAAGACCCGTCCCGCCGACTTGAGTCCGGCGGCCGGTGCGCTGCTCATGGTCGGGATCGCCACGGTGGCCACAATGCCGATGATGGTGACCACGATCAGCATCTCGACCAGCGTGTAGCCGGTACGGGCGAGGACTCTGCTGGCAGAATCGAAGGTTGGTGATCGCAGTTGCATTTCACGTCTCCTCGCGCCAGTCGATGATCTTCCAGCGATAGCCCGAGTAGGCGGAATCGGTTGTCGTCGTACCGACAAACGGACGAAAAAGCGGCCCCGTCGACAAGTACTTCACACCGGCGGTCGGTCGCAGATGAAAGGTCGGTTCCAGAGGCAGGCCGGTGGTGGGCAACGGCGGTAACAAGCCGAGGAAGTTTGCCGGATTGGCCAGCCAATCCGGGAAGGAGATGCGCGGCTGACCGAGCAGCGCCAACAGCGTGTTCGTCGCCGTCCAGTCCGTTTCGCGAAGGGTCCACAGGGTCGTCGTCAAATCCCACGGAAGACAACGATCAATGTTCATCGCGTTCGCCACCAGCGGCCCGTTCAATTCGACGAACTGATCGCGGTTGAGTCGAATGCGATACGGAACAGCCGTCGTGATCTGGACCTCGCCGACGACAGTCAGTTTGCGAGCCGCCACATCGACCGACTGAATCTGATACCAGCGTCCCGAAGTCCCGTTGGGCAGCCAGATGGCATAACGCAAGTCGCCCGTGAGCGTCGCGAGATTGGGCGAATTCACCAGTTGCACGGTGCTGTACGGTTGCTGCCCTCGCGTGGCGGTGGCTGTCCCCGTCAAATCGATCTGCGTTCCTGATAGCCACTCAAACTCGCCACCACCACCCGTCAGATCGCCGTTCAGCACCACGGCCCCTTCGACGACAACGCGGGCTACGCGAGTGAAATCCATACTCCCAGCCACAATCGCAGGCAACCTCGGCCACTGATCCGCACCCGTCATCAAGGGCGTTCCACTCGTGCCGCGCCAGTTGTACGAGGCGATGCTGACAGGTGCGCCCTGAACGGAGATGCGGCCCGTGACAACCAGCGTCCCCTGCACGACAACCCCGTTGCGAATTGACAGGTCGCCTGAGCGAACGAATACCCCCAGCGGATTCGATGCCGACGGACGGAGCGTCGTGTTTTCCAGTGTTCCGTCCAGCGTCGTGGCTTGATAGTTGATACCTCGATCGTACAACCGATAGTTCGACCATGAATTGATGTCGAGTGACGCGACTGAGGGATTGGTTGTCGTCGTTGTCCAGGTTGTCTTGAGGCGGGACAGATCCGTTTTAGTGGCGTTTTTTGGCGAACTGCTGAACAAGATGGGACCGTTCAGAGGATGGGGATGCTGAAAACTGGCCGAGCCACTCGACGAACCGAACTGATTGCCGGCTTCGGTCAGCATCGTGTCTCGAACAGAATTCGTCCAGCTGGGACCGTTGAAGAAGGTGATGTCGTCACGCAGCCAGATTGGCCCCTCGACCCGGGTACCGGGATCGAAATTCAGCGACGCGTGCGATGCTGTTGCGGTGAGCGAGTACGCCAGTGTCGTCTCGTAGTTGGCGGGGTTGACCGCCTGATCGCTGGCCGTGGCCAGGTCACCTGCCCGTGCGGTCCGCCCCGGCAAACGCGGCATCAGCCGCACGACGGCCTTCACCGTGCGCGAGACCTGTTCCGCCGTGTTACTCGGCGCGCTCCACGTTCCCTTCGACACAATTCGCAAATGGAGCGGCAGCTCGATGTCCGGCACACCCGGTACCTGGCCCGACGCGAGCGGCTCGAACCACACGTCGCAGACCGTCTTGTTCGTCGTGTCCTGTTGAATGACCTTGGTATAGACGTCGGACACCCCGACCCACTCGGGAGCCTGCATTCGCTGGAGGCCGATCGAGAGGCCGGTCCGCGCCGCTTCCAACGCCAGATCGCGACGCAATTCGTTCTGCGTCAGCCTGAGCGATGTGACCTGTGTTCGCACGAAGCCGTAGGTCAGCGCGAGACTCATCCCGATCGCCAGCATGACGATCACCATGCTGAATCCGCGCCGATGGCGGATTGCGGATTGCGGAT
>JANODP010000030.1:0-3393 GCA_031412755.1 Schlesneria sp.
CTCGTCGTGCTGGAGAAGGATCGCGGCGAAGCGTTTCAGCGCTGGGCCATGACGAAGCATGAGAACGGCAGCTACTCGCTCATTGCGAAGCACGCGCTGGAGCAAGGGCTTGATCACTTCGGCGGAAAGCGCGAGCCTGGGGCGCGGATCGATCTTTGGACCTACACCGCCAATGACGTCCATTTGCAGTGGTTCATCCAACCGCTCGCGGGCAGCGGCGTTGTGGATGCGAAGGAAACTGACTCGCCGAAGTACGAGCCGCCTGCGATCAAGTCCGAAGACATCCTGCCCGGCACGACGAAGCAGTTCACGTTCTCGCAAAGCAAGATCTTCCCCGGCACGGTGCGCGAGGTGACGGTCTTCACTCCGGCTCAATACGACGGCACGAAGCCCGCGTGCGTCTATGTGAAGACCGATGGCTTCAACCCGCGCGAGAAGACGCTCATGGAGACAATGATCGCGACGAAGGAGATGCCGGTGACAGTCGGCGTTTTCGTGCGTCCCGGCGAGCTACCGGCTCCGATGAAAGAGACCGCCGGCCGCCGCAACCGCGACTTCGAGTACGACGGCATCAGCGACAACAACGTGCGGTTCCTCATCGACGAGCTGCTGCCGTTCGTCGCGAAGGAGTATCAGCTCAATCTCTCGACGGAGGGCAATGACCGATGCATGTCGGGCGGCAGCAGCGGCGGCATTGCGGCCTTCACGGCCGCGTGGCATCGGCCCGACGCCTTCAGCCGCGTGTATGCGGCGAGCGGCAGTTGGGTCGCATTTCGAGGCGGGCACGAATTCCCGACGATGGTCCGCAAGTTCGAAGCGAAACCCATCCGCGCGTTCCTCACGACCGCGACGCGAGACATGGAAAATGCCGCGGGCGATTGGTTCTTGCTCGACCAGGAAATGGACAAGTCCCTGAAGTTCTCGGGCTACGATTATCGGTTCCGCATCATCAACGGCCCTCACGTCGCGGGTTACATGGAGCACTGGCAAGAGGCGATGGCGTATCTGTGGAAGGGCTGGCCCGAGCGCGTGACGGCCGGACCGAGTGCTCCGCGAGCCCAGGAGATTCTCATTCCCGGCGAGGACTGGCAGCTTGTGGCCGAAGGCTTCAAGAGCACGCGCGGCCCGGCCTGCAACGCCAATGGCGAGGTCTTCTTCGCGGACACCTCGAACAACAAGATCCATCGGATTGGGCTGGATGGCCAAGTGAGCGTCTTCGTCGAGGACGCCGCTCAAGCCCACGGCGTCACGGTCGGCGCGGACGGCTCGCTGTTCACGATTTCGGAGAAGACCGACAAGCTCATGCGGTACGACTCGACCGGCAAAGGGAGCGTCGTCATGGAGGGCATCCTCGGCCACTCGATCCTCGCGCGGCCGGATGGTTCGCTGTATGTCACGAGCAATGGTGACAAACCCAATTCCGGCAGCGTGTGGCTCATCAAGGGCGGCCGGAAAACTGAGGTCGATCGCGGCATCAAATTCGCGACCGGCATGGCTTATCGCCCCGATCAATGGTTGCTGTCGGTCGCGGAAGGGCATTCGAAGTGGGTCTATAGCTATCAGATCAACGACGACGGCACGCTCACGAACAAGGAACGCTTCTTCCACCTGCACGTCGCCGACTGGGACGACGACGCCGGCCCCGAATCGCTCTGCTACTCTCTCGAAGGTCGTCAATTCATTGCCACTCGCAGCGGGATTCAGGTCAGCGCCGACGACGGCCCGACTCAAGTCATCCTGCCCGTGCCCGATCGCAGCCGAGTCACCGGAGTTGCGATCGGCGGCGCCGAGAAGGACACGCTCTACGCCTTCTGTATGAACAAGATTTGGAAACGCAAGATCCTGCAGCACGCGCTGGGAGCGTTCTCGCCTTGGACCAACGTGACTCCAAACAAGTTGTAGTTCCACTCGATGACTGGGCTCGATGACCGCGTCACTGGTTGGCCAACTGAGTTCGCAGTTTTGTATGCTCGTCAAAGGGTTTTGCACTGTCGTACAATCACCGAACTTCCCAAACCTCAACACACCGGAAATGAATATGACACCTTGCAGCTTCCCGAATCTTGCTCGTCACTTCGTAGCCTCTTGCACGTTGGCGATGCTCCTGATCGTCACTGCCACGTGGATGCCTTCGTTGGCTCTGGGCGACGAAAAAGCCGCCCAGCCAACTCCGAGAAAGCCGGCCGCTCCCGCCGCACCGCAGGTGAAATTGCCGCCTGGCGTGAAGATGGAGCGAGATATCTCGTACGTTTCCAATGGCGACGCGGCGCAGAAGCTCGATCTGTATCTGCCCGAAAAGCCGGCCGAGCGTCCACTGCCGCTGATCGTCCACATCCACGGTGGCGCGTGGATGGGCGGCAGCAAGTTTCCCTGCCCGGTGGTGGGCATGGTCGCCCAGGGTTACGCCGTGGCCAGCGTCGAGTATCGCTTCAGCCAGAAGGCGAAATTCCCCGCTCAGATTCAGGACTGCCAGGCTGCGATCCGCTGGCTGCGAGCCAACAGCAAGACGTACAACATTGATCCCGAACGCGTCGGCGTTGTGGGAGGCTCGGCAGGCGGGCATTTGTCGGCACTCGTTGGCACGGCGGGCGGGAAGAAGGCGTTCGCGCCGATCGGCGGCAACGAAGACCAGTCGGACCGCGTGCAGGCCGTGTGCGACATCTTTGGTCCCGCCAATTTCAGCACGGTCGTGCAGCAAGCCGACGACGACAAGCACGTGCGGAACATCTTCAAGTTCAACTCGCCGAGCGACCCGTACTCGCAGTTGATCGGCGTGAGCCTCGACGCGGACAAGCAGAAGACCGACGCCGTCAGCCCCGTGCATTACGTCAGCCAAGACAGTCCGCCGGTGCTGATCCTGCATGGCACTCACGATGCGCTGGTGCCCTACGCGCAGAGTGAAGAGTTCGCCGCCGCCTTGAAGGCAAAGGGTGTGGAGGTTTGGCTCCAGAAGCTGCCGGGCTCCGGTCACGGCGGCGCCGCGTTCGCCAAACCGGCAGTCGTCGCGTTGATGCAGAACTTCTTCGACAAACACCTCCAGGGAGCGGACGTAAAAATCGAACTGGTGCCGGAAGCGGACGTCGCTGTCGAACCGCCGAAGGCTGCGGCGAAGTAGGGGGCGTTCAGTCGTGTCGCGTGAGATCCACATGCCTGCCAGCACACGCATGGTCAGTTTCAAATTCCGAGCGACATGATTTTCTTGCCTTGTTTGACGCTTGACACTAGAAGCCGTTTCAAAACCCGAAAATCAATCATTCTCAACACCATTCCTTCGAAGCGGGGGACGTGAGTCCCCAGAAAGCGGCCGTGACAGCCAACCACCCGAAATAAGGGGACACACGTCCCCCCCGTCGAAGGAAAGGTGTGGAGAATGATTTTTTTTGGGGGTTTTAA
>JANODP010000031.1:0-24351 GCA_031412755.1 Schlesneria sp.
GCCACCGACCTTGCGTCGGTGGTTCAACGGCTTTTGCGCTACTCGGATTTCCCGAGAGTTTCGAGTAGTGCAGAAGCCGCTAAACCCCCGGGACAAGCCCGGGGGCGAAAAAGTCACACGCTCGGAGCGAGTTGAAGAAAAGGCGGAATTTCCCGCACCCTCTTCCTCCGATGATGGGCGGGAGAGGGGACGGGAAAAACGGACCACCCATGAACGACTGCACCCCAACGCTGGTCGCCGCTGATCTTCTCTGATCGGAATGAGCGTCAATCAGCGAAGATCCGTGTTCCCCCTTTTCTGCCTTTCACTTCGCCGCACCGAACTGGGATTCGGCCGCCTTGCGGAAGGCCCCCTGGCTTTCGCCGCCGTTCTTGGGGAAGCCCGCGTGCTGGACGAGGAAGATCGTGATGAGGCCGCGCTTCGTGTCGATGTTGTGATTGGTGGCCAGGGCTCCGCCGTGTCCGAAGGATTCTCCCTGGATTGACCAGCCGACGCCGTAGCCGTCCTTGAGCGTGTCGGCCGTTTGTTTGCTCGTCATCGTCGCGACGGCCGCCTCGGACAGGATGCGTTTGCCGTCGAGCGTTCCCTGGTTCAGGACCATCCGGCAGAAGCGGCCCATGTCGCCCGCCGTGGAGAAGAGTCCGCCACCCGGCATCGGCTGGCGCGTCCGATCGCTCAGCGGATAGCGGAGTTGCGAGATCGTCGTCTCTTCGAGACCCGACTTGTCGGCGTTCGGCTTGTACGGCTTGGCAAGTCGCGCGAGTTGGGCTTCGCTCGGCCAGAACGTCGTGTCCGTCATGCCGAGCGGGATGAAGAGTCGCTGGTCGAGAAAGTCCTCGTACTTCATGCCGCTGACGACTTCGATGATCCTGCCTCCCGTGTTGATGCCGGCGTTCGAGTAGGCGTACTTCGCCCCCGGTTCCGTGACGAGCGGCGTCAGGGCGTAGCTGCGGACCGCATCGCGCAACGGGAGGAGATCGAGCGTCGGCTGTTCGAGCGTCGATTTGAAGGGCATGCCGCTCGTGTGGTTCATGCAGTCGCGCACCGTGATGGGGCGGGAGGGACGTTTCAACAGGATGGAGTCCTTGTCCCGATAGGCGGTCACCCAGACGTCGCCAAACTCGGGCAGGTACTTCGACACGGGGGCGTTCAAATCGACCTTGCCCTCATCGACCAGAATCATCAGCGCCGCGCCGGTGACCGGCTTCGACTGCGACGCGATCCAGAAGAGGGCCTCGGCCGACATCGCCTTCTTCGTCGTCATGTCGGCGAACCCCACCGCATCGACGCTGAGAATCCGCTCCTTGTCGGCGACCAGCGTCACGGCACCCGCCAGCGCCTGACTGTCGACATAGGGTTGAAGGGCCTCGGCGATCTTCTTCGACGTGGGGAGGTTCGCCTGCTGAGCCGAAGTTTTTTGCTCTGCCAGCGTACTGACGAAGGCGAGGGACAGCACGATCAATGCGCGCAGAACGAACGGACGATGCCACCAGTTGTTTCGCACGGTGCAGAGCCTTGGTTTGAGAAGCAGTTCGCGACCCGGACAACGAGGCAAATCCTAGCCAGCGCGGGGCCGAGATTCATCTGCGGTGGGGACGTTGCCAACGAGTGCCCTCAGCGATCTGGCTCTCCAATGAGCGCGGGATTTCAAGTCAGAAGCCATCGCGGGTTTGGTTGACGACCAAGCCGCGATCGTCGAATTCAACCGTGATCGTGCGACCGCCGCTTCCGCGCCAGGTCTTGATCCCCTGATAGGACTCGCCCGGTCGGCCGAAGATTTCCTCGACCTGCTTCAGCGTCATCCCGGTATTGATGCGGTTGTAGTTTTGAAGCGTCACGCTATCGGCGCAGCCACTGAGGGCGAGAGTCAACGCGACGGCGAGCAGGAGACGTGTGAAGGACATGGGCAGGCCGCGATCATGGCGAGTGGTGGAGGTTGGGCGAACGGGTGGCCATTCTACCCGATCTCAGACCAACTGCTCGATCACGCGCGGAATCAGCCGGGCGAGCTTCTCGCCCCCCCTGACGGCGTTGGCGAGAATCGCGGGGATCACCGCCGGCTCCAGATGATCGGGCAGACACAGGTCGGTCACCACGGAAAAGCCGAGCACCTGCATGCCGCTGTGAACCGCGACCAGGACTTCGGGGACGGTCGACATGCCCACCACGTCCGCGCCGAGAACCTTGAGCATGCGGTATTCGGCCCGCGTTTCGAGGTTCGGTCCGGGAACCGCGACGAAGACTCCCTTGGGAAGGTGAATCCCCAACTCCAGGGCCGAGGACCGGGCGAGTGCAATGAGACGCTTCGTGTACGGCTCACACAGGTCGGGCCAGCGCGGTCCGAGATTGTCGTCGTTCACCCCGCGCAGCGGATTGTCGGGAAGCAGGTTGATGTGGTCTTCGATCACCACCACGTCGGCCAGATCGAGTTGCGGATTGATCCCACCCGCCGCGTTCGTCACGAGCAGCGTGCCCGCACCCAACGCCTTCATCACGCGAACGGGAAACGTGACGTGCTGCAACGAGTAGCCCTCGTAGTAATGAAAGCGACCCTCCATCGCGACGATCGGGACTCCGCGCAGCAGACCGCACACCAATCGACCGGCATGACCCGGCGCCGTCGAGACGGGGAAGTGCGGGATGTCGCCATAGGGGATCGTGGCCTGGTGATCGATCTGTTCGGTCAGCCCGCCGAGTCCGGTCCCCAGGATCAATCCGACCCGGGCCTCCCCGGACCACGATCGACGAATGAACTCCACCGCGTCGCGAATCTTTTCGGCCAACCCCTGCACGATGCGGCCCCCTTCACCAATAAACCGTGACAAAAAAACACCGACCGACGGTCATTGGCGACCGCTGGCCGGTGTCCATTCACTGCCAGAGTGGAATCGGCTCGACAACCCCGTCCCCGGTGCGCCCCTCAGGTCGAAGCCATGCCGAACGGGCTCGCGCGAGTCAGTTAGTAATCCTCGTCGTCATCGTCGTCATCGTCGTCGTCATCATCGTCATCATCGTCATCATCGTCGTCATCGAAGTCCTCGTCGTCGTCTTCGAAGTCCTCGAAGTCATCCTCGAGTTCTTCGTCGTCGAGATCGTCGATTTCCTCGTCCTCGAACTCATCGTCTTCGTCGTCTTCAAAATCATCGTCGCCTGGTGGGCCATCATCGTCCCCAGCCATCTGCGGCCCCCCCTCCGGAAACACGGCCACCCAAGATGGCAAGGCGGCTACTTCTTCTTCGAGCAGGACTCTGGTCATCGTTGCTACCTCACAAAAACTCGGACTGGACGGGAAGTCACCCATTGAAACTGGACCGGGAAAGTCCATCAGCGGCGGAAACAGATCCGGGGAAAATGCGTGCTGCCAGTGCTTCGCCGCATCGGCGCAGACAACTCGAAATCGTCGGGGCGCCCGCAAGTGCCGCAACTGGATAGTCGAGACGCAAAAGGTTGTCAAGCGCCTCTACCCGACGGAAATAAAAATCCGAGGGGATGATCGGTCGAACGCATTCGGGAGTTGGAGGAATCGGTGATTCGTGCGGGAGAAAACTCCATCCGCGAGATATCAAACCGTACAGCCCGCGCCGTTTGACAGATTCGTTCTTTTGCTCACCGGAGACGAGCGGTAATCGCTGCCCGCTGGAAGCGGACTCGCGCATGCAGTTTCCCGTCTTGCGTCCCGGGGAGCGGTGGCTATGATCCCGCCCGCGCCGCAGGGCCTGCCGTCATCGAACGTCGGCGCGGATTTCAGAACGAGGTCTCATCGTGTCACTGACGCATGGCATTCGACTCGACGGCAGCCGCTTCTGGGTCACTCACCGCCGGAAGACGTATGGTCCGTTCGATTATGAATGGAGCTCCGATTTTCGCGGTGTCGTGATGCTCTACGAGGGCCAGAAGTTCGGCGAGTATTGCAGCATCGACGAACTGTACGCCGATCTGAAGCCCTTCGCGCTGCCCATGACGGTCGTGTGCGTGACCAGCATCGTCATGGGTTGCCTGTTGCACGGCATCTTGAACGGCCTGCGTGAGCCGGAGCGGTTCGAGCGGCTGGCCACCCAACTGCGCGAGCGCGGATTCCACCGCTTCCTCCTGGATCGCTGAACAATCGCGGCGAGTCGCGTGGGCCGAAACCTTCAGTGACTTCGGGAATGACGCCACCATCATCGTCAGGTGACTGGGTTTGACAGGATTGCCAACCCAACCTATACCCCGCCCGGTCCAGCACTCGGAATGATCCGGCCGATTTGACAAGGCTCCCGTCGAGTCAGCCAAAATCCCCATCTGGGAATGACATGTCCACAGCAGTCGCCGACTCACCAACTGCTCCCGCCGGTGAAGCGCCCATCTCTGCCAGCCTGGCGTATCGATGGCGGGTCAGCGTGACCGCCGTGTCGCTGATCATCGGCTGGGTGGTATGCCAGTTCTCCGGCCCGATACCCGCCCTGTCCTTCTGGGCCAATGCCACATTGGTGACGCTCAGTTGGAGTACGCTCACTCTTGGCTTGGCCATTCGATTGTGGGGGACCGCCGCCATTGCCGGACGCAAGGGGATGGAGGTCGTCTGCGAAGGCCCCTACGCTTTGTGTCGCAATCCTCTCTACTGGGGCACGTTTCTGATCGCCGTGTCGATGACGCTGTTCTTGCAGAGTGGCGTCTTCGCCGTGTCGTTGATTCCCCCCGTGCTGCTGTACCTGTTCGGAGTCGTTCCGGCGGAGGAACGCTTCCTGCAGCAGCGGTTGGGGCGGGACTACTCCGACTACTGTGACAGAGTTCCGCGCTGGTGGCCGACCTGGGATGCCGCTTCGCTCGCGAGCATCTCCCCCGCCCTCGCCGCGGCCTGGAACGCCGAGTGTCGCCGACAGATCGTCTGGCTGTTGTTGCCCGCCCTGGCGTGCGCGAACTGCGCGATTCGGAATCAGGCCTGGTGTCCGCAATTCTTCTTCTGTTCGTAACACCGCGGCCATCGACACCGCGGCCATCGAACGCACGTGAAGCCGGTTACGGTGGTCGCGTTTCTTCGCGTTCGGGCATGTGCTACGATCCGCCGCAACGCTTCGGCGCGAGGAGCGATTCGGGAGGCAGCGGCGATCGTGGAAGAGACCAATGTGACGCGGAGCCACGCGCCGCATGAGAACGAAGCGATTGAAAGCGGGCCGAGCCACACCTTCGCCGCAACTCCCCCGGCCAATCCGGCGCTGAAACGCGATCTGCGATTGAGCATCGGTGACGGCACGCTCTACGGCGTGATGGTGGGTGGCGGCGAATCGTATCTCCAGGCCTTCGTCCTGGCCGTCGGACAGACCGAGGTCTTTTCCGGACTGATCGCCACCGTTCCCGTGATGGTGGGCAGCCTGCTGCAACTGGTCTCGCCGCGAGCGGTGCGGTGGCTCGGTTCACACAAGCGCTGGGTCGTCACCTGTTCGCTGCTTCAGGCCGCCTGCTTCGTGCCGTTGATTGCGGCGGCCTGGGTGGGCCACATCTCGGCCTTGTCGGCCCTGGTGATTTCCTCGATCTACTGGGGGGCGAGTCTCGGCACCGGCCCGGCCTGGAATACGTGGCAGGGGACGATCATCCCGCGTCCCCTGCGGGCGAAATTCTTCGCGAAACGTTCGCGACTCTGCCAGGCGACAACGCTGGTCGGCTTCCTGGCGGGAGGCTTCGCGCTCGAAGCGGGCAAGGTCCACGGCAATCGCATCACCATCTTTGCGGTCTTGTTCGCTGTTTCGTGCGTGTGTCGCATCCTCTCGTCGGCGTGCCTCGCCCTGCAAAGCGAGCCGTCTCCCATCCCCGAAGACATGCGCTTCCTCACGCTGCGCGAGCAGTGGCGCAAGTTTTCACGAGGCCCCTCGGGGCGGCTGCTGCTGTTCGCCGTCTCGATGCAGGTGGGGGTCCATGCCGCCGGACCGTTCTTCTGGCCTTATATGCTGAACTATCTGGAATTCAGCTATAGCGCCTGTGCCATTCTGATTGGCGTGTCGTATGTGGCGAAGTTCGTCTGCCTGCCGTGGTGGGGACGACTGGCTCATCGCACCGGAGCCCAGCGTCTGCTGTGGATCGGTGCGGTGGGAATCATCCCGCTCGCGGGAGGCTGGGCGGTGAGCAACAACTATTGGTGGTTGCTCTCGCTGCAGGTGCTGGCCGGTGCAGCCTGGGCGGCCTACGAACTGGCGCTCGTGCTCCTCTTCTTCGAGACCATCCCCGAATCCGAACGGACCAGCCTGCTGACCCTGTACAACGTCGCCAATTCGGTGGCCCTCGCCGCAGGGTCGTTGCTGGGAGCGGGACTGCTCAAGTGGGTCGGCATCAGCGTCACGGGTTATCTGACGGTCTTTGCGGCCTCGACGCTGCTCCGTCTGCTGACGATGCTCCTGCTGCGCCGCATCCCGACGACGACGGTCATGTCCGCCGCCGTTCCGATGCGTCCGCTCAGCGTGAGATCGTCCGGTGAGTCCCTCGACGCCCCGACCCTGCCGGGATTGCCGGATCAGACGACAGACGAGTAACCCAAATGGTTCATGGCCTGTCGCCGCGCACGGTTCGATTTCCCTGTGTTCTGAATCGTCCGGGGTGATGCCGGGGAAAGTCCGAAAAAAGAAGACTCCCGCAGGAAATGAATTCCTGCGGGAGCTCCATGCGCTAGGGATTTAATGATAGCAATGCCGGAAACAATGGTCCCCAAAACTGCGCACGGGACGGATAACGAGATCATTCCCGAGAGCCGGGAAACAAGTCCAAACCTCCCTTGGCCGACAGACGCACACCGCACTTCCTCGCGGCAGCCTTGCGGCATCGGCTGATGGATGGCACACAGCATGCCACATTGATTGAGAATGTGGAACCCATGATTTTTCGGTGAACTTCGTGTATTGAAGACTCGCGACTTCACGGCGGCCCGGCAGATTGCTGCATTTGAACCATTTCGCTGCGGCATACGCCGTGGCCTTCCGTCCGCTGAATTCTCAACCGACTTCGAGGACCATCCGATGACTCTCTCCCCGCGCTTCGAGCAGGCCCTGACCTACGCCTGCATCGCGCACAGCGATCAGGTTCGGAAGGGGACCGAGATCCCTTACGTCTCACACCTGCTGGCGGTGGCGGGACTGGTCCTCGAACACGGCGGAGACGAGGACGAAGCCATCGCCGCACTGCTGCACGATGCGGTGGAAGACGCTGGAGGCCAGCCTCGTCTCGCGAACTTGCGGCAACGATTTGGAAACCGCGTCGCCGAAATCGTCGTCGACTGCACCGACACCGACGTGACCCCCAAGCCACCGTGGCGAGCCCGCAAGGAAGCCTACATCGCGCATCTGGCGAGTGCCTCCGCGTCGGGACGACTCGTCTCTTGCTGCGACAAGCTCCACAACGCCCGCTGCCTCGTGGCCGACCTCCGCACGCAGGGCGATCTCGTCTGGGCCAAGTTCACCGGCGGACGCGACGGCACGCTGTGGTACTACACGACCATCCTTGCCGAGTACCAGCGTCTTGGAGTATCTCCGCTCCTCGTCGACGAACTGGCTCGCACGGTCGAGACGATGCAAACGCTGGCCAACTCCTAGCAACTCCTCTCTTCCATCGTTCTGCCCCCATCGTTCTGCCAAAGTCTTTCGCAGAACGATGGGGGCAGAACGATGAAGACGAAAGCACGATGGATTTCCACGTCACTGTTTTCAGGATCGAAGTTCTCAGGATCGAACGCATGCACCGTCTGACCATCTCACTCGCTGCGGTTCTGTGCTGCCTGTTGCTGTCTCACTCGCGCGCCGCCGAACCGCCTCAACCAAAACCAAACACCGTCGAAACGGAGTGGCCTCAGTTTCGCGGGCCGCGCGGCGACGGAACGTGGCGAGGCCCGAAATTGCCCGAGACTTGGCCCGCCTCGGGATTGAAGCAACTCTGGCGACAGCCGGTTGGTGGCGGTTATGCCGGAGTCAGCGTGGCCGAGGGCCGCGTCATCACGATGGACCGGCAGACCAATCCCGAAGTCGAGCGAGTCCTCTGTTTCGACGCCTCGTCGGGCCAGTCGCTCTGGCAGCACACGTATCCCGTGAGCTACGGCAAGCTCGACTATGGCAACGGCCCGCGTGCGGCTCCGACAATTCACAGCGGCCACGTCTACACCGTCGGTGCGTTGGGAGACCTGCGTTGTCTCGATGCGAAGACGGGCAACGTGGTGTGGAAGAAAAACTATCTCGACGACTTCGCGGGGCGTCTTCCAACGTGGGGCTTCGCCGGTTCACCGGTCGTGTACGGCGACTGGCTGATCCTGCAACCGGGGGGCGAGAAGGACTCGGGCGTCGTGGCCATCGAACGGCTCACCGGCAAAGAAGTCTGGCGCAGCCTGTCCGACGAAGCGGGTTACTCGACCCCGATCATCGTCCGCGCCCACGACCAGGACGAACTTGTTTGTTGGACTCCCAGCCACATCCGCGGCCTCGAAGCCCGCACCGGCAAACTTCTGTGGTCGTTCCCGTATGAGCTCACCTACGGCGTCTCCATCGCCAAGCCGATCGCTCACGACGGGATGATCTTCGTCGCCGGCTACTGGCACGGCTCGAAAGCGATTCGTCTCGGTGACACCCCGACGAACGCCAAGCTCGCGTGGGAGGAGAACAAGTTTCTGCGCGGCATCATGTCACAGCCGCTGTATCGCGACGGCCACGTCTATCTGCTCGACAAGCAATACGGCCTGACGTGCTTCGAGTTGCAGACGGGCAAGAAACTGTGGGACGACGACAACCAAACGACGCCGCGCGGCCGCAACCCGCAAGCCTCGCTCGTCTGGCTCGGCGACACCGACCGCGCGATCATCCTCAACGAGGAAGGCGAACTGATCCTCACCCGCCTCAACCCCGAGGGCCATCGCGAACAGTCCCGCACCAAAATCATCAGTCCCACCTGGGCCCACCCCGCCTTCGCCGGAAACCGCGTCTTCGCCCGCAGCGACTCAGAGCTGGTATGCGTTTCGCTCGAAGAAGCCGAAACTTCTGCTTCAAAGTAGCCTTCATCGCTCCGCGTGAAGAAAGCCGTGCGCGAGTTCGGCCTCAATTGTCGAGACAGCCGTCCCCCGCGCTCGCAGCCGTCACTTTGAGGCGTCTTGCTCGAATCCACGGAGCCCGCAATAATCGCGACCGGAGGACACCATGATTTTGACGGCCGCACAAATCGAGGCGATCAAGCACGGCGAACCTGTGACCATCGACGCCACCGAAATTGGCACCGAGTGCGTCGTCCTGCGAGCGGACATGTTCGCGCGAGTCAAGCGGCTGATCTACGACGATTCCGACTCCGATCCCGCCGAAGCCTATCCCCTCGTCAATGACGTGATGCGGGAAGACGATGCTCACGACCCGTGGCTGGAAAGCTACCAGACACCATGAGTTCACGCGGTGACATCGTCGTCGTGAGCTTCCCGTTCTCCGATGGAAGCGGTGCCAAGATTCGTCCGTCTCTCGTCGTTCAGAACGAGGCGGACAACAAGCGGCTGGACAACACCGTCGTCGCGATGATTACGGGAAACATCAGCCATGCCCACGAGAGCACGCAACTGCTGATCGACCCGTCCACTCCCGACGGCCAGCACTCCGGGTTGCGCGGCCCCTCGGTCGTGAAATGCAACGTGCTCGTGACCGTGAGTCAGCGGACAATTCTCCGCACGCTCGGCCGCATTTCGGCCGCCAGCCTGCAGCAGATCAACGAGTGCCTGAAGGTGGCGCTGGACCTGCCTTGAGTGAGTCCGCTGAACCATCCGACCCACGTCCGTCGTCAGTTCCGAGGCGAACTGATCATCGCCCGCCTCAACCCCGAGGGCCATCGCGAACAGTCCCGCACCAAAATCATCGGCCCCACCTGGGCACATCCCGCCTTCGCTGGAAACCGCGTCTTCGCCCGGAGCGACTCAGAACTCGTGTGCGTTTCGCTCGAAGAGGCTGCCGAGTAGCGTTTAATCGAGCTGCTTCAGGGATGGTTCGGGTGCCACTGGCGAGGGGCTTCGCTCGCCAGTGTTTTTCAAAGATCACTGGCGGCCCAAAGCCGCCGCCAGTGGCACCCGGCGCTCGCGACCGTGTGACCCGAGGCGCTGCGCGAACTGACTCGACAAAACATGGTCGAGATCACTTCAAGTCGAAGTGCAGGTCGTCCCGGCCGCCATCGGGAATGTCGGCGACCAGCTCGGACGTTTCCACGTTCGCAAATTTCTCGGGGATGAGTGACTTGGGTGGTGGTGGGAGCGGTGCGTCGTGGGCGTCCGGTCCCGTGGGAGCGGATGGAGGCGGTTCCATCTTGGTAATGGTCACCTTGTATTTTCCGGGTACGGCTCCCGGCAGAGGCGGGTAGGCTTGCAGGGCAAAGTTGCCGCTCGAATCGGTCAAGGCGAGGGCCGCCACGCTTTTTGGCGTGCCGCCCGGATCGGGAGCAAACACCACCGTCGCTCCCGCCACCGGCTGGCCGTTGAGTTTGACCGAGCCGCTCGTCGGAAACGTCTTCGGCCGATTGGCGATATTTTTGTCGATAGCCCCCGAGCCACAACCGGCGATTAGTATCAAAGCCAAACCAACAGAACAAATCACTGCGCGCTGCATGATGACATCCCGTCTTTTGAAGTCGTCGGTTGTAGGGGAAAATCGAGCGGTGTTGACGCTCGTCAGGCAAGTGGCCCCTGTTCTCCAATCAGAAGACACGTGAATCAGAATTCGCCGACTCGGTCGCCCGTGGCCTTGGTGCCCAACGCCCCCCACACGCCATACGGGCTCACGGCAAGCGATGTCGTCGCGGGCAGCGTTGCAGCGGAATTCCCCGTGTCAATGTTCTCGCTGACGAATCGAACGGTACCATCGCCCATCAAACAATGGACGCCGCCGGTATGCCAACTGGTCGCGGAGTACATCCCCTGAAACCAGTGATTCGCCAAGCCGCCGGAAAAACAATTGGCGTGATTCGGTCGGACTGCCGTCGTGAACGCCGAGAAATAGGCTCCACCATCACCCCAGCGATAACCGCGCGTGGTGTCTCCGATATAGCCTCCTCCGGGGTATGTCCTACCGTTGAACAGCGCCATACAAGCTGCTGGACTTGTCACCCCCGTAGCCGACGACACAGCGCCCAGCTGATTCGACGCGATCGGAGCGGCAGCTTCACTGGCGACAATCGTATTGCTGAGTCCATCGGCACAGTCTTGGAATCCATAGCATTGCAAGGCCCCAAACATTCCTCGGTGTTGCACGACGATGGGCGTGGCAGACGCCGTGTTGTCCCCATTACCAGCCATGCTGTCGCCCGCGCAGAACACATAGTTCCGCTTGCCCCTGAGAGCACCGTTTGGCGGAGACTTGCCGGGGTCGCTGGGGCAAACCAATGCGGCAGGACTCGTGTTCCAATAGGTCGTGCTGGTCCACGGAAACTGTTGAGGATTGGCCGAATCGATCGTCTGGAAGAGGGGCGTCTGGTCCATATATGGCATCAAGGCGACAAATCCGCTCAGTCTCGTGCGGTGCTGCCCCGGTGAACTCAATGGAGTTCCGCTGCCCATGGTGAATGCCGTCAATGTCCGGAAGACATCGTGATAGTTGTGCAACGCCACTCCAATCTGTTTCAGATTGTTCTTGCACTGCGTTCGGCGGGCCGCCTCGCGGGCTTGCTGCACTGCGGGGAGCAACAGGGCAATGAGTACTGCAATGATGGCGATGACCACCAGCAGTTCGATCAGCGTAAAACCACTTCGACGACGTGACATGACCGACCTCCAAGACTAATGACATGAATTGTGGACAGACAATCTGCCGCTACCGAACGGAGCGGCGACCTGAGATTTCAGCCTTTGTTAAGGTTGAAGTTGACGTGTTGTTACAACCGATCCCAACGGATTGCAAGTCCATCGACTGCCCGGGGTGTCGGACGGCGCGGCGGGGTGGCCGGAGCTGGAGTCGCTTTGGACGAAGCCCCGGGGTTTCGCGAAACGCTCCAACCCCGGCCACCCAATTGGCACCGAAAGAATGAAACGGAAACGGCCAGCCAATCCGGCGACTTGGGAAACAGTCCAAGAGATTGCCCGCGCGCTGCCCGGGGCGGTGGAGGGGACGTCGTATGGCACGCCGGCGTTTCATGTCCGCAAGAAGCTGTTCGTCAGGCTCCATCAGAGCGGTGAGTCGATCGTCATCATGATCGACCTGGCCGAGCGGGAAGCGCTGATGATGCTCGATCCAGAGACCTGCTTCATCACGGATCATTATCTCAACTACCCGGCAATGCTCGTGCGGCTCGCGACCGTGCGGCCCAAGACGCTGCGCGAACTGATCGAAGACTCGTGGCGATCCCGTGCTCCCGCGAAGCTCGTTGCGGAGTATGACGGCAAGGAATGACTCATTCGCATTGCGATCTGCTACTCGGCGTCAACCACTTGTTGTCGGTTCGCTGGTCTTTTGGATGCCGTTTCTTGAGCGTCAGCTCGTCTTGCTGAATCTCGGAGCGGGGGACGTGAGTCCCCTGAATTCGGTCGGTTTGCATCGGCGGCCGGGTCCAGGGGACTCACGTCCACCGCTCCGAGATCTGGAAGAAGGGGCTCACGCCCAAGAGTCAGATGTCGGTTGCCGCCTCAGGCTGACTTGTTGAGTCACTCGGAAACCCGATTGTTTCGGAATTCCACTGGCGATCCCGGCTTTACCGAGCCGACAGACAAGATTAGCCTGATGCGAGTGAGCTCGCCCCGGATTCGTTGATGAGGTTCCTGAATGTTTCCGTCACTCAATCATTCACATCTCGGTCGGCATGCGTTCGAGAACTTTCACGGGCATGAGCGTGAAGGGATCGCGGTCGTTGGGCGGCGGAGCATGCTCAAGGCGGGATTGGCCGGGATGGCGGGGTTGTCTCTGCCGGGATTGCTGGCGGCGAAAGAGTCGGCCGGCGGGGCAGGGCGGGCGGTGCCTCGGCAGAAGAGTGTGATCCTGATCTGGATGACGGGCGGGCCGAGCCACATCGACACATGGGACGTGAAGCCCAACGCGCCGATCGAAGTGCGGGGGCCGTTCGATGTGATCTCGACGGCAATCCCCGGCGTGCAGTTCTGCGAGTACCTGCCGAAGCAGGCGGCGATGATGGACCGGATGACCGTCATTCGGTCGGTCGATTGCCGGTTCTCGAACCACGAACCGAACATGGTCATGCAGACGGCGAACCTCGCCGCCGAACCCCGCATCAACCGCGAGGCCGAGAAGTTTCCGGCCCTCGCGTCGATCGTGGCCAAACAGCGGGCGGGTCAAAGCCGCGAACTGCCGCCGTACGTTGTGCTCAACATGAAGTCGCGGTCGCACGTCGCATGGGGCGGCTATCTCGGACACAGCTACGATCCGTTCCTCGGCAACAACGTGGACAAGCTGTTCGAGTTGCCGAGCGGTCTCTCGACCGACCGGCTCGAATCACGGCGGCTCCTCACGACGGACCTCGACCGTCTGCGCCGCGATCTCGATCTGTCGGGGTCGATGGACTCGACCGACCGCTTCACGCGGCAGGCGATCGACCTCGTGACGGGACCGCACGCGCGGCGCGCCTTCGACATTTCGCAGGAACCCGACTCGGTCAAGGCCCGCTACGGCAATCACGAATGGGCGAAGCAGGCGCTGCTCGCACGGCGGCTGGTCGAGGCCGGAGTCAGCTTCGTCACGATCGACCTGAGTAACCATAGTGCCTCCGGAACGTGGGACACTCACGGCGACAACATCCCGCCCTACGGTGGCATCTGGAACGGACTGCGACCGCTGCTGCCGGTCTTCGATCACCTGATCACGACGCTGGTGAGTGACCTCGGCGAGCGGGGACTGCTCGACGACGTGCTGGTCCTCGCGATGGGCGAGTTCGGCCGCACGCCGCAGATCGGGACTCAGGGGAGCACCGACGGCCGAAATCACTGGCCGGTCGTGATGTCGATGACCGTCGCCGGCGGCGGACTGCGTCACGGCCAGGTGATCGGCTCAACCGAACGAGACGGCGGCCAGATCAAGGAGCGACCCGTCACACCGAGCGACCTCGCCGCCACAATTTTCCGCCACATGGACGTCCCCCGCGACGTGACCTATCTCGACAACCGAGGCCGTCCGCGCTTCGTCATCGAAGCCGGACAACCGATCGCCGAACTTTGTGGATGATGACCGAGTCAATCCGCAAAGTTCGGTTGTTTGAACCAAGAGGGTTCAAAATCATCGAAGCCGCAACATGCCGGCGAAGTCAGCAAGAAATGCGATGCCGATGATTGCTGTCAGCAAGATTGGAACAGCATGTTCTCGCCACCAGCCATCTCTTCCCATGCGGAGGAGAACATCGAGCAGCAGCGTTGCGAGGAACAAAATCATGGCCCAGTTCGTCACCAGCACGAGCGGTGTCCATTGAACTCCAAACCAACGCACCACATTTCCGACACACGCCGTCAGTGAAGTGATGCCGACTGCCAGATCCATGCGGCTGAGCTTTTTCATGATCACCGGCCTCCGGCTAAAGTGTCAGCTTGAAAGCAGCATTTGGTCAAGTCGGTCGAATCGTGATCAATAGCTTGAGTCGATTGACTGCCGCTCGTCGTCAGCTCAGCAGCCACGCGGACGGATTGGCGATGGCGTTGACCACGTCTTGCAGGAATCGTGCGGCGGGGGCTCCGTCAACGATGCGATGGTCGAAGGTGAGGCTCAGCGTCAGTTGCTGCCGCGCGGCGATCTGGCCGTCGTCGAGCACGACCGGTTCGCGGCGGATGGCTCCCAGTCCGAGAATGGCCGCTTCGGGGAAGTTGATGATCGGCGTGAAGGCGTCGATTCCGAACGCGCCCAGATTCGTGATCGTGAAGACGCCGCCCTGCATGTCGGCGGCGACGAGCTTCCCGGCGCGAGCCTGCTCGGCGAGTCGTCGTGATTGACCGGCCAGTTCGGTGAGCGACAGCCCCCCCACGTTGCGAACGACCGGAACGAGCAAGCCGTCCTCCGTATCGACCGCCATGCCGAGATGCAGTTCATTGGCGGCGGGCAGGACGATTGCGTCCTCGTCCCAACAACCGGCGAGCAGCGGATGCCGCTGGAGAACCTCGGCCACGAGCTTGGTGATGATGTCCTGATAACTGGGGATCGGCGTCGAACCACCCACCGATTTGAATTGCTCGCGCAGGTTGACGAGGTTCGTGGCATCCGCTTTCGTGGTCAGTGTGACGGGAACCGTCTGCTGGCGACTGGCAACCATGCGCTGTGCGATGACTCGGCGGCGACTCGTCAGCGGCAGGCGTTGTCCGGCACCGTTCAAGCCTGACGATGATGGGCCTCCCGCTGCGGCGGCTCGAACGTCGCTCTCTCGAACCCGGCCGCGAGCACCGGTGCCGGACAAGCGGGTCCAGTCGATCCCCAACTCTGAAGCGACTCGCCGCGCGCGGGGGCTGGCAAACGAGGTTCGCTGGCCGGGTGCCACTGGCGGCAGCTTTGAGCCGCCAGTGTTTTCGAAGAACACTGGCGAGCGAAGCCCCTCGCCAGTGGCACCCGATGATGGCGAAGGACTCGCACGATGAACATCAGCCGGCATGACGCGGCCACCGGGACCGGTCCCGGCAAGTTGTGATAGAGCGACTCCTGCTTCCCTCGCCAACCGACGAACCGAGGGTGCTGCAGCGGGGGGCAACGGAGAGTCAACCGGCGCGGGGCTGTCCGTCTGTGACGACTCTGTCTCACTTGGTATCGACTCACCCATCGCGACGAGATAACCGACGACGGCTCCAACCTTGAGCAGACTGCCGGGCTTTGGTCCCGTGGGTGGGATTCGCAGGATCCCTTCATCGACCGCCTCGATGTCCTGCGAGGCTTTCTCGCCCTCCAGTTCAAACACGGCCTCGCCGCGCCGCACGAAGTCGCCGTCCTTTTTCAACCAGCCGACGAACGTCCCCTCTTCCATCGACCAACCCAAACGCGGAATCACGATTTCGTGGGCCATGATTACTCCTTCACCAGCGAACGAATCGCGTCCGCGATCATTGCAGCCGTCGGCACGATGGCCGCTTCGAGCGGCGGGCTGTACGGGGTGGGCGTGAAGACTCCGGTCAGGCGGCGGATCGGGGCATCGAGATCATCGAAACCGGCGTCGGTAACCTGAGCCGCGATCTCGGCTGCGAAGCCGCACGGCGCGGGGGGCTCATCAACGATCAGCAGGCGGCCGGTCTTGGAGACCGATTGCAGGATCGTGTCGGTGTCGAGCGGCGAGACCGTGCGCGGATCGACCAGTTCGACCGAGATACCGTCGCGTTCCAGTTCCTCGCAGACCGACAGCGTGAGATGCACCATCCGAGCGAGCGCGACGACCGTGACGTCTCGCCCCGACCGAACGACTGCCGCGCGGCCGAATTCGATTTCGTAGTCTTCCGCCGGGACGTGGCACTTCGCCGTCAGGATTTCGCGGTGTTCGAGGAACATCACCGGGTCGTCGCACCGCAGCGCATGCTTCATCAGCCCCTTTGCGTCGTAGGCGTTGGACGGCACGACGACCCGCAGGCCGGGGACTTGGGCGTACATCGCGTAATAGCTACCGGAATGATGCGTCGCCGCCGAGTGGCCGATGCCGATGCAGCCTCGCAGTAGGACTGGCATCTTCAGGCGACCGCTCGACATGTACTGCATCTTGGCGATCTGGTTCACGATCTCGCCGATCGAGTCGAGGATGAAGTCGGCAAACATGAAGTCGATCACCGGTCGAGTCCCCGTCATCGCCGCACCGCCTGCGAGACCGACGAAGCCGCGCTCGGAAATCGGCGTATCGCACAGCCGCTCGGGACCGTAGAGGTCGTACAGCCCGGCCGTCGTCTTGAAATTGCCGCCACGAATCCCGATCCCCTCGCCCATCACGAAGATCTTCGGGTTCACCGCCATTTCTTCGGAGAGGGCCTCGTGAGTCGCCTGAGTGAAGGTGATCTCGCGCCGCTCCCCGTAGGATGGGCACTCCTGCCCGTCTGTCTTCAAATCCGGACGGGCAGGAGTGCCCATCCTACGCGCTGCATACACGTTCACCGCCGCCGTCGCCGCGTCTGGCAGCGGGCTGCTTTCCGCGAACTGACGCGATTCGGCCACGAGCGCGGTGATCTCGGACTCGACCTGCTGAAGCTGAACCTCGGCGATGCCGAACTCGGTCAGCAGCCGCTGCCTCAGCGAGGCGATCGGGCAGCGCAGCTTCCACTCATCGACCTGTTCGCGCGTGCGGTAGGTGAAGTCACCCATCCCTTCGGCGTGAGCCCGCGTGCGATACGTCTTGCATTCGATGAGCGTCGCGCCGCCGCCGGATCGCGCCCGGGCCACCGCCTCGCGAGCGACTTCCGTGACGGCCAGCACGTCGTTGCCATCGACTTCAAAACCGGGCAGGCCGTAGTTGGCCGCGCGACGTCCGACGTGAGGACTACCGCTGGAGTACGAAAACGGCACCTCGGTCGCGAACTGGTTGTTCTCACAGATGAACAGGACCGGCAGCTTCCAGATGCTGGCCATGTTCAGCCCCTCGTGAAACGCGCCGTTGTTGACGGCTCCGTCGCCGAAGAAGGCTGCCGAGACTCGACCCGTCTTCATCAGCTTCGAGCTGTACCCGCCGCCGCATGCCTGCAGGATGCACGGCCCGACGATACCGCTCGTCCCCATCATGCCGATCTCGGGCGAGAACAGGTGCATCGAACCGCCCCGACCGCGCGAGCACCCGGTGGCCCGGCCAAACAACTCGGCCATCAGTTCTCGCGGCGGCATCCCCTTCGCCAGCGCGTGCCCGTGCCCGCGATGCGTGCTGAAGATCGGATCGTCGTTCGTCAGGTGAGCACACACGCCGGTCGAGATCGCCTCCTGCCCGACGTAGGTGTGACACGCCCCGAAGATGAGACCCCGCTGATGGCAGCGGGCCAGTTCCTCCTCCGTGTGCCGGATGATGAGCATCGTGCGGAAGAGGGCAATGGGCAGTGGGGAGTGGGCAGTGGAGGATTGGGGCATTGCAGTTACTTTGATTGTTGAAGTGAACGGATCAGCGATCGAAGCATTCGACCGATTTGATCACAGAGCGAAAGGATCGGATCAATGGCGACGGTATTTGTGAGTTCGACATCAGCAGCGAGAAGCAGATGCGTTTCAAGTTCTTTGAGGCTCCCCTGAGCAATGCGGAGGAAATGCACGTAGTCACCAAGATTGTCGCGTCCATAGCCCTCGGCGATATTCGCTGGAATGCTCGCGGCGGCTCGTCGAATCTGGCTGGTCATGCCAAACAGTTCGTCCTTGGGAAAGGTGCGAGTCAGCAGATAGCACTCCTTTCCAAGCCGCATCCCCAGCTTCCAAACGTCCAAGTCCCGATAAGACCGAATCTCCCCCATCTTCCTTCCTCCCACTGCCTACTGCCCATTGCCCACTGCCCCCTCTGCTCGAAACGTCTGCACGACGCGCTGCTCGTGCCCCGGCGTACCGCCGGCATTCATCGCCATGTTGCCACCGTCCATCGGGATGATCGCGCCCGTGATCCACTCGGAAGCATCGGACGCGAGTAGGACTGCCAGTCCCATGATGTCGCGCGGCTGGCCGAGCCGTCCGGCGGGGATCCCTTTTAGAAAACGGCCTTCGAGAGTGGAGTCCGCTTCCATGCGCGTGGTCAGGCTCGGGTTGACGACCTGAGCCGGCGTAACGCAATTCACGCGCACGCCGCGATGGCTCCACTCGGTGCTCAACTCGCGAGTCATCTGCACGACCGCCCCCATCGCCATGCTGTAGGCGATGTGTCCGCGACCCAGCGCCGTCGTGCTGGCCAGCGAGCCGATGTTCATGATCGAACCTCGCCCCTGCGCCAGCATTCGCCGTCCCGCTTCCTGACACATCGCAAACCGACCGACCACGAGGTTCTGCAGAACCCGATGCAGATCGTCGATCGTCAGGTCTTCCGGCTTGGCGAGATGCCCGTCCCCGGCGATGTTGCCGAGAAAATCGACCCGCCCGAATTCGGCATCGACCTGCCGGAACAACTCGCGAATCGCATCCGGGTCCGAGACGTTGGTGTTCGCGGACAAAGCTTTTCGACCCAGCGAACGAATCTGCTCGGCCGTTGCCTCCGCACCATCGAGGTTGCGATCGACCAGCATCACGTCGGACCCGGCTTCAGCAACGGCCAGCGCGGTCGCCCGGCCCATTCCTTGGGCCGCGCCGGAAATGACCGTCACTCGCCCGCTGAGATCAAACAGTTTCATGGAGGTGGTCCTTGGTCATTAGTCATTAGTCATTAGTCATTGGTCATTGGTCATTGGTCATTGGTCGTTGGTCATTGAAGCGGTGAGGTCTGTTGTTCGACGGTTTCGCCAAGTTCTTCACTAATGACTAATGACCAATGACCTTCAAAATCTCCGGCCATTGCTTCTCGAAGAACACCAGCAGCGCCAGACCGAGATAGAACACGGCACATCCGGCGACTCCCAGCGAGTGATACCAGCGCGGCTTGATCTCGCGCGGCAGCAGCGTGTGGTTGATCCACAGGAGCTGAATCGCGGTGGCACCAATCGCGACGTTGTTGAGGTTGGCGATGACGATCGTCATCAGCTTCGGCGTGCCGTACGTGCTGAAGAGGTACGCGCAAACAAACGACCACAACACGTAAAAGCTGAGGATCGAGTAGTAGATCCACTTCGCCTGGTCGGGGCGGAACGTCTCGCGCACATGGCGGTTCGCGCTCCAGATCGTGTCGGTCCAGCGGCGGCTGAAGTCGTCGATGATCGACATCTGGCTCGGCAGCATCACCATGATTCCCGCCAGCAGCGCCGCGATCCACAACAGTTTCGTGACGACCGGCGACAGGCCGGGAGCCAGCCGCATGCCGTCGGCCGTGATGATCGCCTGCGCCCACGCGAGGCCGGTCTCCTTCAAGGTGGAGTACTGTGCGAATTCGATCGACATCAGCGCCGGCAGTGCCATTCCCATGAAGCATCCCGGCGCCCAGACGAAGACCTGGTCGGTGATGAGATAGCGCCACCAGCCGCTCCACTTCCGCAGGTTCTCGGCCGTGATCGGGAAGCAGGTGCCAACGTGGCTCAGCGTGACGTTCGTGCCGCCGACCGCGCTGCCGATCGCACCGACGTGACGCCCCATCCCCCAGCCCTTGTCGCGGACGAAATTGCTGTAGGTCGAGTTCGACAACCCGCCTCCCCCCGCATAGCCCGCGAAGGCTCCCAGCACGGCGATGTTCGCCATCGCGATCACCGGCCACGAACCGTGTTCGTAGTAGTAGCCGACCGCGTTGACGAGCTTCTCTCCCCCTGCGCCATCCGACACGGGGACGTTGCCAAACTTCACGAAGCCGCTGAAGACGTTCCACCACTGAGACGGCTCGACAAAGCAGACGCCCACCAGCAGGCAGAAGCCGAGAACGAAAAACACCTTCGCCGTCATCACGGCTTGCAGCATGTTGTAGACCTTTCCTCCCACGAAGATGGGCAGGGCGACTCCCAACAGGCACGCATACGCCAGACCGGTGACGAGCCACTTGTCATCCGCGGTCGGCGGCCGGTCGAGCCATAGCGACGCGATGATCGCCGCGCCGTGAGTCGACAACCCCGGAATCAACGCACTGCCGTTGAGCAGCAGCATCAGCCCCAGCCACAACCCCGGCCCCGGCCGCATCCGCATGAAGCCCGTGAAGACCGGCTCTCCGCAGTACAGGGCATACCGCCCGCATTCGAGGTTGTAAAAGACCTGCAACACGATGGCGACGGTGGCAATCCACATCAGCCCGCCGCCGTACTTCGCCGTCACCTCCGGCCCGAACAGCCACTCACCGCCACCGATTTGAATCCCCATCATCACGATGCCGGGACCGATGAAACTGGTCCAGTTCCGCCACGAGAGCGACTTCGGCTCGGGCAGGTCGGCGGTGTCCCAAGCGGGAATTTGGCGGGAGTCATTGGTCATTGGTCATTAGTCATTAGGGAGGAGAGGACACTGGTGGTGGGTCATTCGTCTTGCGATTCGGACCGGCCGATGGACTTGAGGTAGCTGTTCAACTGAGGACCAAGATTGTCGATCACCACCTTGAGGGAATCGACTTCTGTTTCTGTCAGCAACTTGCGTTTGAAGGCTCGCCGCAACCAGTGACGAGTTTCATACAGCGAGCCGCGTGCAATGCGAACGAACCTCCGGTTGTCTTGATACGAACCACGCCCATAACCCTCGGCGATGTTCGCGCCAATGCTATCCGCGGAGCGAATGATCTGCTTACCAACAGTGTCACGAGACACGATGTCCCACCTTCGAGCAATCGTCCAAATCGCGTCCGCCAACTCCTCGGCAAGCTGATAAACCCGCAACTGCTCAAACGACCGACTCGCCTCGTTCTGCCTTCCCTAATGACTAATGACCAGTGACTAAGGACTACTCCCACACGATGGCTCGTCCAGGACCGCCGTGACAGTCGCGAATCTTGAGTGGTGCGAACAGGAAGTAACCGCCGGACGAAATTTTTCCTACGTTGTGCATGAACTCGACACCCACCATCTCGCGGCTGCCGAGTGCCCAGTAGGTCATCAAGGCTCGCTTTGAATCGACTCCGCCGAGGTCCGGAGCATCGGTGGCAACGCAGCGGATCCCCTTGCTCTTGAGGTAGACAATCGCATCGGGACCGGGAGCGGGCCAGCCTTCGCTCTTGCCGCTGAGCGGATCGGACCAGACGCCGGTGTCGTTCGGCTGCGCCTTAAAGTGTTTGTCGAGATGCCCCGTGTGGAACAGCACGACATCGCCAGCTTTGAGGTCTCCGCTCTTCTTCTCGAATGCTTGAATGTGAGCCATCGTGATCTCGGGCGAGGCTGGCCACGATTTGGAATCGGTGCTGCCAACGAGCGGCTTCACGTCGATGACTCGTACCGGCCCGCTGGTCCAAGCGAGCGGCACTTGCTCGGTTGTCATCGAACTCGTGCCGCGCGGGCCGTACTTCTTTTCGTAGTCGATCAGCCAGCCCCGTACCTCGGGCGAGTACGCCGGCTTGGCTCCTTCCGGCGGCAGCGCGAACGACGGCGGCACGAGATGCGTTCCGGCCATCGAGTCCATCAGGTGCGTGTGATGCCACAGATCGAGGTACTCGGAGTAGAGGAAGTCGATCTTGAGATAGACCTGCCGATGATTGCCGGTGCCGATCCCCGGCGACGTGACCGGCAGGTTCGGAGCGAGCGTCGGCGAGAGGTCGATCGCCCGCTTGTTCTTCGCCGCGTCGATCAGTCGCTTCGGCAGTTCGCCACCGACAACCGAGAACGCCCGGCCTTCTCCATACGGCGCACCCTGATGCTTTGGTCCCATCATGCAGTAGAAGGCGCCGGTCGGCGGCAGGGCTCCGAGATTCGTCGCACTCTCGGTCCAGATCATGCCGTGCTTGAGTCCCGCGTAGTGCGTCGGCTCGGCCAGGTCGGGCAGCGGCCCCATGCTCGCGCTGTCGGTGCCAAGCGTCATCACGCCGCGCGTCGCCAGAAACTCCATGCACTCCGGATTCGGATCGGGGAAGCCGGGTGCCTTGCGATCCAAGGCATCGGCGATGAAGCGGCTCCCCTCGGGAAACGGCCGGTAGTACTTGTCGGAGTACTCGCTGCGGAAGAGGACGACATCCCCGAACCGCAGGCGGCGATGCTGCTTCTCGAACCTCTCAACATGCTCGGGTTTGACGAGCGGGCTGACTCCCTTCGCCGCCTGATCGAGCAAGTCGCGCACATCGACCACGCACGCCTCGCCGCCGAACTGCCACGCTTCGATCTTGTCGGTGTAGGCCAGGCCGAGCGGCCCCGACTTCTCCCGCTTGAGATCCGGCCGCGCGACCGAGTGCGGCGGCACATCCAACTGCGTCCCGGTGTTCCCGTCGATCAGCAGTACATCAATGTTGTAGGCCGAGTCCGGCCCGATGACCCGTTGATGCGTGATCTGAAACCGCGGAAACGGAGCCGACGGCCACGTGCAGGGAAACTCGGGCGCGATGAGCAGCGAGTGATCGACAAACTTGGTCACAGGCTCTTGAGCCGATGCGTTCCAGACGCAGAGCACGATGCAGCACCACGCGGCGGCGAATCGAAAATGTGTCTTCATTGGTTGTTGGCCCTTTGGACAATAACTGACGCGGTCGCCATTGCCTCACTAGCAATGGCTCCCGCCAAAACTTCATCGTCCTGCCCCCATCGTTCTGCCAGAAATCGAAGGAAGCAGAACGATGGGGGCAGAACGATCAAAACAATTCATCTTGTACCGCTCACAACATCCAACCCCGCTTTGCGATTGATTACTTCAACATCTCCAACTCCACCTCAAATTCCTTCGCCACCACTTCCAGCTTCGTGACGACATCCGGGGGCAACGCGATCCCTTCCGTCTGCGCTCGTCGCAACAATAAACCTTCCCGCTCACCGGGGAGGAGGACTCGCTCGATGCCATCGGCTGTGGCGGCTCCGTGAATCTCGTCGATCAGCTTTCGCAGACGCTGCTGGAACTGCTCGGGAGGGGCCATCGCCGCGATGTCGATCGCGATGAACGACGCATTGTGCCGCGAGGGCTTGGATGGTTCATCGAAGATCCAACTGCCGATCTCCCACGTGATGCGACCGCCGGGCAGGATCCCCGACAGGATCTCGCACCACAGTCCGAAGCCGTAACCCTTGTGTCCGGCCATCGGAGCCAGCGCTGCCTGATACGGATAGAGACTGCCGTCGGTGGTCGGCTTGCCGTCGGGGCCGATCAGCCATGTCGGCGGAATCGGTTCGCCTCGTTGATGAGCCGCGTAAACCTTGCCTCCCGCGACCGCCGCCGTCGCCATGTCGAGAATGATCGGATCGCCATCCCCGACCGGGATGCCGTAAGCAATCGGGTTGCTGCCGAGCACCGCGCCGCGCGAACCGGGGGCCGCGACGCTGGGCATGTCGTTGCCGGTGATCATCCCGATCAAGCCTTCGCGCGCCGCGAGAACCGCGTAGTAACCCGCGGCTCCGATGTGCCCGGTGTTCGTCAGTCCGACATACGCGACCCCCACCTGCTTCGCCTTCGCCATCGCGGTTCGCATGGCAAACACGCTGCCGACCTGACCGAGCGCGGACTGGCCGTCAATGATCGCCCAACCCGGTCCTTCCCGCTCGATGCGCGGCGCGGCCGTCGCCCGATAACCGCCCCCCTTGAGCCGGTTGAGATACCCGCCCAACAACTTCGTCCCGTGCGTGAAGACCCCCATCGCGTCGGTCGTGACGAGCGCGTTCGCAGTCGTCTCCGCATCCGCGCGAGACATGCCGACCTTCGTCAGGGCGGTGATGCAGAAGGTGGTGAGGGATTCGATGGTGATTGTCATGTTGGTTTTCGTCATTAGTCTCTCGGAGCGGGGGGCGTGAGCCCC
>JANODP010000032.1:0-13407 GCA_031412755.1 Schlesneria sp.
TTGGCTTTCTATTTTAGTTGTGTTATGTGGGGTGTTTTCTTCCTCTCAACGCCCGTTGGGTTTTTGCCTTCCCCCCGGGGCGTACCCCGGACTCCACGCACCCTATCAATTCTCAAAGACAACGGGAAATCCTTTGCAACAGGCGGACGGCTTCGGACTCGGAGGGAATCGAACCTGGAACGAGGGCGGCGTCGAGTTGCCGCAGGACCTCGCGGAATTGATCGGCCTCGCGCGGGGAGCGCTGGGCCATTTTGGCGGCGATCTCGTCGGGATGATGTTTCGAGGGAGCCAATCCCAGCCGATGGCCCACGGTGTGCAGCACGCCGCCGCGCACTTCGGACAACAGGAACCGGCGGCTGTCGCGGGCGCGATTCAGGAACCGCGCCATGGCCTCGATGTACTCGATGATCGTGCGGCGGGTTCTGGTCGGCGCGTCGAGCGGCGGGCCGAGCAGAATCGCGAGCCGCCACAGCACCAGCCCGAGCAGGCCCACCAGGGCGATCGTCACCACCGCGTAACTGCTCTTTGTCAGCAGCCACAGCGGATTCCCGCGGACGCTCAGCCCGTGATAGAACTCATCGAACACGACGCTCCGTCCACCCGAGGCCAGCAGGTCGTAGGCCAGGCTGCTGTTGTCGGCCTGTCCGAGGCTGGCGTTCATCAACAGCATCGGCTCGGCCACCACGACGATCTCACCCCGACCCCGCTCGAATGAGGCGGCGATTGTCCACGGTCGGCCGTCGGGGCGGACGCACTCAATCACACCGCGCGGGGTTTGCGAATCGTCGATCTTCAACCCCCCCAGGTCTTCGGTGGGTATCTGAAGTTGTCGCACCCGGTCGCGCAGCCGCTCAAACTCACCCGAGACCTTTGTACTGACGGTGGTGAACCGCACCGGATGAAGCCCAAACGATTCCTCCATCGCTCGACGAATCTCCTCGCGGCGCGCAGCGTTCAAATCGATTTTCTCCGGCCCAGCCGACGCACGGGTTCGATCGTCGTCGGTCTCACCCAGCGAGATGGAGACGGGGGCCACACCCTCCAGTTTGAGGGTCGTCCAGATGTCGGCACCCTTCCCGCGCGAGTGCGCCTGCATGACGGTCGCCAACCAGTTGCGACCGGGGGGCTGCGCGGCAACGACCAGACGGCCACCCCGCTCGACCCACGGCAGCAGGCGTTCGAGATAGGCCGGTTCGTTCGCGATCAGATCGTCGTGCGGCATCCACAGAACCAGCGTGCCTGACTCCGGCAGGTCGGGCGAGGGGGGCTCGATGCGACGCCCGACCGACACGTCGAACGCCGACAGCAACTCGAACACCGCGCGATAACCGTCGCGGTGAGTGCCATACGAATCGACCGCCGCACCGCGCGAATCGGGCGGCCCCAGCAGGGAGACCGTCCCCGCGATCATCGAAAACGCGAAGACCGCCAGCGCCGCCAGAACCGCATTACGCGCCGAGAGCATGGACGGGCTCCCCGAGAGTGCGGCAGACATCACCGTGAGCCGACTGGCACGCGGCGTAATCGGCATCGGAACAGGCCTCGTCTCCATACCACTTGCGGTCGATCGTCTCGACGAACTGCCGCAGCGAGTCGCCCAGTCCGGGCCGGTTCCGATAGCGACGCAGCAGTTCGCGGTTGGTTGTTCCCGGCCGGTTCGATTTCTTCTCGGACAATTCCAACCGCAGGACGCTGGCACGGAACAGAAACCGAATCGCGGTGATGAAGTCCGCCCGGCGAGCCGCCTCGTCGGCGAGCCGCTCGAATTCCGTCGGGTCCACGCGACGGCGCCGCTCATCCAATCCGGCCCCGACCACCCGTTTGGGACGCCGAACGGCGCTGGCAATCGAGTAGAGAATGTGTCCGATCAGCAACACCACGATGGCGGTCAGCCCCAGTACGATCGTCCACCGCAGGAAGCTGGGCATGCCCTCCGTCAGGTTAAACAGCCACCGAAACGGCACGAGAATCCACTCGATGATTTCGAGCAGAAACGCGAACATCCAACTATTGTCGGACTGACCGCTGAGAAGTCGGTAGTCCGGCCCGGCGACGATCTCGGCCGCTTTCTCTCGAAGCGTTTCAGGAGCTGGGATTGCGGCTTGGTCCACGCCTTCGACTCCAATGCACCTGACCCGGACTCCGCCATCTGAGCGACCGAGGTCAGACGGCATTCACCATTGCAACCCCGAAGACTTCATTCTGCCGGTTGAACACCCGCGCCGGCAGCGACCGCGTTGGCCAGAAGCAGCAGGTCGTAATTCTCGAACTTGCAGCGGCACGAAAAGTAGAACACGACAACCGAACAAGCCCCCAACAGGGTGACAATTCCCTGAGCGATAGCCGTGACCACCGCCTGAACGTGAGGCTGAGGAATCACGAACGCACCGGAAAATATCCCGAGATTGATGACTCCGACGACCAAACCCAGCACAAAGCCGGTCAGCATATTTCCCTTCATCAACGCCTTGCTGCGTTCCATCGCGCTGCTGCCAGCCTGCCTTTCCAAGACGACGACGTAGGGTGCCAACATGAACCAGAACGCGAAGATGATTCCGGGAACAAGGCACAACAGCGAGCCACCGACAATGGCCAATCCCACCAGCAGGGAGGTGCCCAGCAGTGCCCAGAACCTCTGCAAGCCGCTATTGAAGCACCCACCCATCGTTGTGGGCTTCGAAAGGTACGCACTGGCCACCGCGTGTATCACGGCACCGTTGACCAACGGACCGATTAGGAAGACGAAGATGATTATTCCAATTGCTTCCACGATCTGTGCAACCTGCAAGGACTGCAGATCTCCCGGGACCATGATGCTGGCCTTTACCAAACCGAGGACCGAAAAGTACGGGATGATCGTCATCGCCACAATGGCGAACAACTGGCCAAAGTTGTCCCGCAACAGATTGATCGACTGATCGAGAATCGCGCCCAAACCAAGCTGCCTGATCTGGTACTTCATGCGAACTTCCTTCGACTCCCCGTGATCCGCGACGGTGGGGGCTACGAAATGTGATGGTGTGGAATTGAGATCGGCCAGACGGGCCGTCTGAATCGCGCGGGCATTATGCCGGGGGGCCGCGCGGGTTGCCAGACACCGGCCATCCGCCGCGTCTGCCTGGGTGCAGTCGTCAATTGGTGGTCCTCTTCCGGTCCCCTCTTCCCCGTCTTCGGGGGAGAGTGGCCTAATGAAAAGGCTTCAGATCCGAGTGAATTGGGCGGTTAGGGAGATCGCGAACTTGTTGCGGTTTCCTCTGCCATCCGTGCCACGGCTCTGCCATCCGTGCGAAGCCGATCGAAAGGAAAAACCGCACGGATGGCAGGGCCGGAGCACGGATGAGTCATGACAAACGGCGCAAGACATGACTCGGTGGTTGAAAGATCGGCCTTCCGAGGCGCGTCGCGGGAATGTCCGTCGCGAGGCCGCTGCCTCGCCGTCGTGGCTCTCTCACCCGACACCATCGAGGAGGCTGACCATTACGGCAAACGCGAACTATCGGCGCGGGGTTGCCGAATTGTTCTGCTCGGACAAGGCCTCGTAGAACTGCTTCACGAGTTGTTCATACTTGGGGAGCATGTGCTCACTGTAGTTGTTGAGCAGTCCTTCTCGCAGGTGAGGCGGCAGATGTCCCCAGACGTCGATCTCCAATTTTTTCTCGCGGGCCGCTTTCTCAGCCGCCTTGCGTTCGGCGTCGGTTCGTTCGTCCGACCCGTCTGTTTGCTTGCGCTCCTGGCCCTCCCGCGCACCAGCTTGTCCCTGCGCCTGCTGTTTCGGAGCCCCTCCCTGCGGCTGACCCTGTCCGGCACGGCCACGGCCACCGGCGCGCTGCTGACGGCTACCACCACCACCGCCGCCCGACTTGGATGAGCCACCACCACCTCCTCCTCCGCCACCATTGGGCGGAGGATTCTGAAGCTGCTTGATGAGATCCTCAAGATCGCGGATGACCTGCTCTTGAATCTTGGTCGTCTCGTTGCCCGTCTCTTTGCCGTCGAGCTTCTCGCTCGCCGAACGCATCCCCTTCGCGACGCGATCGAACTTGTCCTCCGGCTGTTCCGGCCGGGGCTTGTCCGGATCGTCGTCGATTTCCTTGAGCAACTCATTCGAGAGCTTGTCGAGCAGCGAAGGCTCCTTCGGTGGATCGGCCTTCGGCTCGGCGGCATCTCCGTTCTGATTCTTACTCTTACTCGTAATCTTACTCTTACTCACTTCTTCCTTTTCATCGACCGACGCGGCGGCCTTCGGCGGCTCGGCCTTCGCTGGCACTTCGTCGTCGGCTCGTGAGAAGCCGTGCAGCGCCAGCACAATCGCCACCATCAGACACGCCCGCAGCCAGCCGTAGGATGGGCACTCCTGCCCGTCCTCTTTTGACGTGTCCACGAGCCAAAACGGACGGGCCAGAGCGTCCAACCTGCGGAGTAGTGTTGCGTTCATTCGCTCTTCTCCTTTTGCGGCTTCTTTCCATCCAGCAGCTTGTCCAAGTCGAGCGGCTGGTCGAGGTCCAGCGACTTGTCCCTGGCCTCACCCGGTTTTGCATCGCCCTTTTCGTCCTCGGCCTTCGGTTTGGGATCGTCCTCCGTGTCGGGCCGGCTTTGCAGGATCTTCACAACCATGTTGCGAGTCAACTCGGCCAACTCGTCCTGTTCGAGGGCGAGCTGATCCAGTTCCACGGCCGCATTCGGCGGCAGCTTGCCGTCCTTGTCTCGCAAGTCATTCAGCAGTCGGGTTCGTTCGAGATACTCCTCCTGCAGCAGCTTGATCATTTTCAGTTGGGCGATCTGCGGCAGAGACTCGCCCGGCGGACCGGCCTGCTCCGGCTTCGGCGGCTCATCTTCGGGTTGCTGTTCGGGCGGTTTCGGCGGCTGTGCGGCGTTGGCCGGATCGGGCTTTTCATCCTGTTTGAGAACCGCGAGCAGGCTTTCGATTTTCTTGACGGCGTCGCGTTCGAGAGCCTGCGTCGGTGCATCGGTCTGCTTTTCGCCGAGTCGGTCGGCGGCGAGCTTCAAACTGCGCGACGTCCTGCGCAGGACCAGCGAAAAGACCTCGGCGACGGTCAGCGACTTCTCCATCCGTTCGGCTTCGGTCTGCAGCGCGCGTTCGGTCTCGGTGAGATCGCGCAGCGATATGAGCTGAGCTCGGCTGAGGTTTCCCTTCGCCAGACGTTCGGCCTCCAACCGCTCGGTCTCGGCGATAACGGCCTGTTGCCGCGCGAGCAAACTCTTCAGCCCCTCCTCGATCTTTTCGAGTTGTTCGACCGCCAGCCGCTCCTGCGCGATCCGCTTCTCGAGCGTGAGATCCCGTTCGACCTGTTCGATGTCGTCCAGCACCTCCTGCATTCCGTCGGCCGCTTCATCGGCCTGGTCGGGGTCTTGCAGTTGCTCGTTGATCTTGTCGAGGCGTTCCTTCGCGCGGGCCGCCGCCTCGGCGGGCTGCCGCAATTGGAGACGCTCGAGTTTGCGTTCGGCCTGCGCCAGCTTCTCGCCCAGTTTCTGTTGCTTCTGTCGCAGTTGTTCGAGCTGTTCGCGACGCTCGGCCGAATCGGGCTGGTCCGCCGCCTGCTGCGTTTGCTCCATCAAGTCGGTCTGTTCCTTGCGGAGCGTCTCGAATTCCTGCTGTGCCTGCTCGACCTGCTTGATGAGCAACTCGACATCGTCGGTCGGTTCGCGTTTGAGTTGCCGCTCCAGATCCTGCAGGTCTTTCAGCGCCTGCTGCTGCGCCTGGGAGGCGGCTCCCATTTTGTTGTCGGCGATGTCGGAGGCCGCTTCGCGCAACTTGCCCGCCGTGCCGTCGTTGGCCAGTTCATCGCGAGCCTCTTCAAACCGCTCGGCCGCGTCGGGATCGCGCGGTTTGAGACTGCCGGCTGTCTGATCGAGATGCTTGCGAAACTGTTCGACCTGTTCGGCCAGCTTCCGCTGTTTCGCCGCCAGCTTCCCGAGGTCGGCCTTCTCCTGCGGAGAGAGTTCCGCGGCAGACTTGGTCAGCGTCTGTTGCCCGAGTTCCGCCGATTCCTTCTGCACCTGTTCCTGCTCGGTGATGACGGTTTTCAGTTCGCGAGTCACATCGCGCCGGTCGCGCCATTCGGACAGCAAGTCCTGCAACTCTTGCAGCGTCTCGACCGTCTGCTGCTGCCGCGTCTGAGCCTCCTTCAACGATGAGACGAGCGTGGAATTCGGAGCGCGGAGTGCGGAGTTGTCTGGTACGGTGGTTGGTTTCGGATCGACCGGCTTGTCCGGTTCGGGAGGCTTTGCGTCTGCAGAGGGCTTCTTTTTTTTCTTCTCGGGCTTGTTGTTTGGAGCCACTCTGTCGTCGGGGTCTGACTTCGTGGGGTCCGTCTTTTCTTCCGCTCCGAGTTCCCCGCTCCGCGCTCCGCGCTCCGAATCCGTCTCCTTGGCAGCGCGGGTCAGCGCCCGTTCGATCTCTGGAAACTGGTCGCGTCCGAGGCGAGATAACTCTTCCACGACGCGATCGAGGCGGCGCTGCGTCTCCGCATCGTCGAGCTTGTTCGCTTGAAACTCCTCCTGGAGTTGACGGGCCTGCGACTGCACGCCGTCCGCTGGATGCGTCAACCGCGAAGCGGCCTGCCGCTGGTCCAATTCGATCCGCTGCAACTGGTCGATGTCCTGCGGGCGGAGTGCGCCCGCCGTGTCGAGTTGCGTTTGCAGTTCGTTCGTCTGCTGTCTGGCCCGCTGTTGCAGTGCCGCCGCCTCCTGAAGATCTTCGAGCAGTTCGCCGACTCGTCCGGCGAGTTCTTTCTGCTTGTCCTCCTTCGAGACGATTAGGATCGTGCGCGGCGTGCTGCGGCCGACGTGACCCTGCGGCGTGAGGTCGTAGTCGTCCGTTGCTTCGGCTCGAAACACGATGCGATCGCCAGGCTTTGGCTCCAACTCGGCGAGCTTCCACACGTGCTCGGGGGTCAACGACGTCGCGGTCGTATCGTCCGCGACCTCGAACAGCGGGATCGACTTTGGCGTGGTGTCGTCGTTGTGCTGATACGCGAGCCGAACCGCTCGCAGGCCGAGGTCATCCTTGGCCAGAACCGTCACCGGCAGTTCGGCGTCCGGAGCGAGTTGAATGTCGCCGACGGGAGACTCGATCACGACCTCGGGCACCAGATCGGCCAGTCCGCGCAGTTCGTAGCGCGGCGCCTCGTGATCGGTGAAGCCGGCCGTGTCGGTCAACTCGAACCAGTACGCGGTGACCCCCGGCTCGGTGATCGCAAACGTCGCGGCAAACGACCGGCCGTCTTCGGACGTGATGCTCAGCGGAACGGCGGCCTTGTCACCGATGCGAAGATTGGCCGACTGCAGCGGCTTGTCGGCTTTCCCCTCTACATCGATCTTTGTACCGAGCAGTCCCTGCGCGTGACCGACTCCCGGCGGAAGCACCTCGGAGGAACGCCCCGAATACCGGGGGGGCGTGATGCGAACCTGCAATTCTTCGAGCGTCGGAGGGGGTACGACTTCGACGCGGACGAACGACATCGCCTCGTCGTCGCCGCCGGTCGCGCGAAATTCGAGCGGCCCGCGCGCGGCGACCCAACTGATGACGGCTGCCTCGTAGGTGCGGCCCTTGTCGTCGCGAATCGTGGTCTGGCGGAGGGCCTCGCGCGTCGTTTCGGCGGCGGTGCCGAGACGGTGCTCGAACCAGACTCGCTCCGGCAGGCGGCCCCGTTTGTTGATCACGTACAACTCCAGCGTGTCGCCGCGCGCGATCAGCAACGGCTGGTCGGGAACCGGAACCACCGGCGAGAGGTCGAGTCGCACGAGCCGCAACTCAAACTGACGCGGCCACGGCACGTCCGCGAACGGAAACATCAGCCGTTGGACCGACGTCGCCGCCTCCAACGGATGCAGCACCACGATGGTGGCCACAAACGCCAGCAGGATCGTGCCGGCAATCGTCACGCGATGGACGGCCTTCGTCTCGACGATGTCGCCCGGTTCGATCGTCTCCAGGTCGAGCAGGGCCTGACCCACGACGGCCCGTTGCAATTCCGGCGATCCCGATTTGGCATCGAGCTTGTGTTGCAGGAACTCGACCGCACTGACCACCCGGCTGTGGAGCCCGGGGAAGCGGCGTTCGATGCGCGACGCGAGAAACGTCGTCCCCAGCGGCTGTCTGAGCGGCGAGATCAGTTGTCGCCAGACCATCGCCCCCGAACCGGCCAGCAGCGCCAGGCCGATCACCAGCCGCAGACCGGGATCGTCGAAGTGGATCAGCCAGTCGAGCGTTCCCGTCACCAGCAGTCCGCCGAACACCACGAGCACGGTCCACGACAGCCCCGACACCCACGTCAACAACCGCACCCGGCCGCGCAGGTCGGACAGGTGTTCGGCGACGATGATCTCTTCGCGGGACTGATCGCGATTCGGCCGCATGGTAGTTCCTTCATCGTGGGCCACATGTCTGGCATCATCCGTCCCATTCTTCCCATCCGTCCCATGAACTCGGGCGATGAAGTGACAAATGGGACGAAGGGCTTCAATCCGAAGTTCCGCGAGATTCTACTCGCCATCCCCGGCGAACGATATCATTCGTCACGAACCCGGATCTATTCATCTCAGAGACCGTCCCTGTGACTGTTGCGACCCACTCGGCCACCGACTCCACCGCCGACCCGCTGCTCCCGCTGCGCGAGGCCCTGCTCCACTACTGGGGCTACGATTCGTTTCGGCCGTTGCAGGCCGAGGCGATGAGGGCGGTGATTGAGCACCGCGATTCGGTCGTCGTGCTGCCGACCGGCGGCGGGAAGTCGATCTGTTTTCAAGCCCCCGCCGTCACCATGCCGGGCTTGGCGGTCGTGGTCTCGCCGTTGATCTCGCTGATGAAGGATCAGGTCGACGCCTTGATCGAATGCGGCATTCCCGCGGCCTGCGTGAACAGCTCGCTTCCGCCCAAGGAACTGCAGCGCGTGGCCGAGCGGGTGAGACGGGGCGAATTAAAGCTGCTTTATGTCGCCCCGGAACGACTCTGTACGGAAAGGATGCTCGCGTTTCTGGACGACGCCAACGTCTCGTTCTTCGCGATCGACGAAGCGCACTGCATCAGCGCCTGGGGCCACGACTTCCGGCCCGAATATCGGATGCTAAAGCTGCTGAGGTCGAGATTCCCCCGGGCGGGCGTTCACGCATACACCGCCACGGCGACCCAGCAGGTGCGGGACGACATCGTGCAGCAGTTGGGGCTGCAAGAGGCCGAGCAACTCGTCGGTTCGTTCGACCGTCCGAACCTCGTCTACCGCGTCGTGAGGAAAAGCGACGTCCTCAAGCAGGTCCGGCAGGTGATCGACTCGCACCCGGGCGAGTCGGGGATCGTCTACTGCATCTCGCGGCGTGAAGTCGACGACATCGCGCAGGCCCTGTCGCGAGCCGGTTACCGCGCGCGGCCCTATCACGCCGGGTTGTCCGACGCCGACCGGCACAAGCACCAGGATGAGTTCCTCAACGACGACGCCGAGATCGTCGTGGCCACCGTCGCGTTCGGCATGGGGATCGATAAGTCCGACGTCCGCTTCGTGGTCCACACCGGTGCCCCCAAGTCGCTCGAACATTACCAGCAGGAGACGGGGCGAGCCGGTCGCGACGGGCTCGATGCCGACTGTTGGCTCTTCTGGACCATCGCCAATTTCATCACGTGGCGCAAGATGCTGAGCGATCTTCCGGCCGAGGCGTTCCAACAGTCGGACGACAGCCTGCGGGCGATGGAACGGTACTGCAACAGCGTCGTCTGCCGGCACCGGGCCCTCGTCGAGCACTTCGGGCAGGAGTATCCCGGCGGCAACTGCGGCGCGTGCGACGTCTGTCTGGACCAACTCGAACTCGTCGCCGATTCCAAGGTGCTCGGGCAGAAAATCCTGTCGTGCGTGGTGCGAGTCAAAGAAAGTTTTGGAGCCGGTTATGTCGCCCAGGTCCTCACCGGTTCGAAGGAGGCCCGCATCCTGGACAACGGCCACGACCAACTGAGCACCTACGGCCTGCTCCGCGAATCTCCGGCCACTCACGTGCGGGACTGGATCGAACAGCTCGCCTCGCAGGGATATCTCGTGCGAACGGGCGAATATAACGTCCTCGCCGTGACGCCGAAGGGTTGGGAGGTGTTGCGGGGAGACGCATCTCCGCAACTATTAAAGCCCGCGGCGAAGATAGCAAAAGCTGCTCGCGGGACACGCACCGAAGCGGCCTCGTGGGAGGGGATCGATCGCGAACTGTTCGAAGTATTAAGGGGCGTGCGCCGCAAACTGGCGACCGATCGCGGCGTGCCTCCCTTCATTGTGTTTGGAGACACGACCCTGCGAGACCTCGCCCGGCGGCGACCGACGACGCTCGAAGCCTTCCGCGCCGCGCACGGCGTCGGCGACAAGAAAACCGCCGACTACGGTGAGATCTTCCTCGACGCCATCCGGACCTACTGTGCCGAGCACGGGCAGACCACCGACACCGTCGCAGTCACCGAGTCCCCCGCCGCGTCGCGCAGCCGCACCACTCGCGTCGTCGAGCCGGTCGAAAGTCAGGCCGTCGCCACGACCCCCTCGAAGCAAACCGCCTTCGACCTGTTCCAGCAGGGCCGCACGTTGGACGAGGTGATGTCGGCGACCAATCGGGCCAAGGCCACGGTTTCCGAGTACCTCGTCGAGTTCATCGAGCAGATGCATCTCAGCGACCCGACCCCGTGGGTCGATCTCGGCACGTTCGAGCGGGTCCGCACGGCCTGCCGCCACTCCCCCGACGGCCGCCTCCGCCCGATCTTCGAGGCCCTCGAAGGAACCGTGACCTACGACACGATCCGCATCGCCCTCGCCTGCCTCAGAAACCTCCCCCCCGACGAACCCGTCGCCACCACCGGCGATGAGTTCGAGTAAAGAGTCCAACCCTTCGACGGCAATCCCCGATCCGGTTTCGACCCGCGAATATCAGTGTGATCAACAGTCGTTCCCCTCGCCGACGACTCGGCAGCCGAACCAATCTCATGAACTAACCAACCAAACCGGCTGCCACCAAATTCCGACCAACAGACTTGACTGGTCCTTCCATATCAGGGTGCAGGGAGTCTTCCAGTCATCAATGACGGTGTATTCTGAAGACTCCACACCCTACGGACTGACGACTCACTCGAAGCACCAGAACTCAACATGACTGCCACTCCTCATACCACTCGCGTTCCGCGTTCGATGGCTCTGTACGAGCGGGCGATGGAACTGATTCCGGGGGGGACGCAACTCATCAGTCGGCGGCCGAATCGCGTGGCGTATGGGGTGTCGCCGGTTTATGCCGCTCGGGCAATGGGGGCGCGGTTCTGGGATGTCGATGGGTTCGAGTACATCGACTGGATCAGCGGCATCGGGTCGATCATTCTCGGGTACGCCGACCCCGTGGTGGATGAGGCCGTGCGGGAACAGATCTCGACGGGGACGGTCTACTCGGTCAACCACGAACTGGAGGTCGAACTGGCCGAGGAACTGTGCCGGTCGATCCCCTGTGCCGAGATGGTGCGCTACGCCAAGTGCGGCGGTGAGGCGTGTGCCATCGCGGTGCGGATCGCGCGCGGCGTCACCGGTCGCGACACGTTGCTCTTTTGCGGTTACCACGGCTGGCACGATTGGTATCTCGCGGCGAACCTGGCGGAAGAGGCCAGCCTGAACGCGCACCTCTTTCCGGGGATCGAGCCGATCGGCGTGCCGCGTGCCCTGGCCGGGTCCGCGCTGCCGTTCGCTTTTGGAGACCTCGCCGCGCTGGGGGAGTTGCTCGACCGGCATCGGGGCGAAGTCGCGGCCGTGATCATGGAGCCGCTCCGTTCCGAGATTCCGCCCGACGGGTACCTGGACGGCGTGGGGCGGCTGGCTCGTGAACACGGGGCGGTCTTCATTCTGGATGAGGTCTCGGCCGGGTTGCGATTCAGCACGGGCGGGGCGCAGCAGTATCTGGGGGTCACGCCCGACATGGCGGTCTTCGCCAAGTCGCTGTCGAACGGCTATCCGATGGCGGCGGTCGTCGGCCGGCGCGAGGTGATGGAACCGGCGGCGAGGATGTTCATCTCCAGCACCTACTGGAGCGACACGATCGGTCTGCGCGCCGCCCTCACCACGCTGCGGGAAGTCCGCCGTCGTGATGTGCCGGGCCACTTGTGGCGGTTTGGTGCCGAGTTGAAACGCCGCCTGAACGCCGCCGCCGAGGAGGTGGGCCTCGATGCGCACTGCGAGGGGATCGAAGTCCATCCGCACCTGCACTTCGGCGTGGCCGACCCGCAACTCAAGAGCCAGGTCACGACGCTCTACATCCAGGAGATGGCCAAGCGCGGCTGTCACGGCTATGCGTCGTTCTATCTCAACGCGGCCCAGGGCGAGGCGGAAATGGAGCAGACCGTCGGCGCCGCTCGCGAAGCGTTCACGATCATCCGTGAGGGACTCGCCACGGACACGGTCGAGCAACGTCTGGAATGTGCCGTGCAGCAGGACGCCTTCCGGCGGCTGGTGCGGTAAATGCCCGAAACGGCGAAAGGTCACGCGATGCAAGACTGGGTTGTCACCGACGGGGACCGGGAGTTGTTCGACCGCGAACTGGAGAGCTTCGTTCCCGCGACGATCTTCGACGCGCATGCCCACTGGTACCGGGTCGATCACTTCGCGGGGGACTCGGCGCCGGAACTGGTGAAGTCCGGCCCCGCCGTCGTGGGGAGCGAGGTCTTCGAGCGTGAGATCACCCGGTTGATCCCGCGCCGCCGGATCGAGGGCTTGTTCTTTCCGTTTCCACACGCCCAAGTCGACGTCGCTGCGGAGAACGCCTTTCTGCATCAGGAACTGCTCCACCGGCCCGGCTCGCGCGGGCAGATGCTGATCACCCCGGAACACGATCCCGAGTTCGTCCGCGAGACCGTCCGGCGCTGCGGCTTCGTGGGCCTGAAGTGCTACCACGTTTATTCGCCGCGCCAGCCGACCTTCGATTCGCTGATCGAAGAGTACCTGCCCGAGTCGCACGTCCGCATCGCTCACGAGCAGGGCCTGTCGATCACGCTGCACATGGTCCGCGCGCGGGCTCTGGCGGACGCGGCCAATCAGGACACGATCCGTCGCTACTGCGAGCGTTACCCGAACATGAGGCTGATCCTGGCTCACGCCGCGCGCGGCTTCAACGCGCATCACACGATCAGGGGGATCGACGCGCTGCGCGGCCTGAACAACGTCTGGTTCGACACCTCCGCCGTCACCGACTGCGGCGCGATCGAGGCGATCATCAACACGCTCGGGCACGAGCGGGTGCTGTACGGCTCCGACTTCCCGGTCTCACACCTGCGCGGCCGCTGCGTCGCGCTGGGAGACAGTTTTCTATGGATCTCGGCCGAGAACACCAATCTGGATGTTCCGTACGCAAAGCTGGAACTCGCCCTCGTCGGTCACGAGTCACTGCGAACGC
>JANODP010000033.1:0-19209 GCA_031412755.1 Schlesneria sp.
CTGGCCCGGCCAATTTTGAAATTTGAACGCCCGACCTCAGAGCCCCATCCTCACCCTGATCCGAACCGCATCTCCCGCCGTTGTGCTGCCCGTCATCAGCCACTCGGCAACCCGCTACTCGCCAATTCATCACCCCCCCCAAACACGAGGCTCATCATGGACAACGAATTCGCCGGATCGCCGAAGACCTGGCCGCCGCTGGGCCTGCCGACCGGCAGCGTTCGCGCGTTGCTGACGCTGATTGTCGTCGCGGTCGTCGTGACGAAGATGGTCTTTCACCGCCCGCTCGACATGATCTGGATCGAGACGCTGCTCATCGCGCTCGCGCACTATTTCACATCGCGCCGGTTTGTGTCGCTTTCGCCCGAGGTCATGCGGCGGCTCGAGGACGACGGCGCGATCGACCGCGAGCGGCATCCGCTCTACCTGCCGAAGAACACGATCCGGTTCGCCATCATCGCTGCGTTCGTGGGCCTGGGAACCCACCTGTATCGCGAAGAGCGGCTGTTCGAGAAAGAAACGATCGCGCTGCTGAGCATGGTTTTTGCCTATCTGCTGGGAGCGATCGTGGGGGGCGTCTCGAACTGGTTCAACCGCCGCCGCAGTCAGCCCGCGTCGGGAACGTGGGGCGACATCAAGGCCCTGGTCGTGCTGGCCGCGATTCTGGTCGTCGCCGTCGTCGAAATCCTCGACCAGGGCCCAATGCTGCATCCCCTCGTCGAACGCATCGCCCTCGGCCTGACACTGTTCTATTTCGGGTCGAGGTAAGATCTCGCACTTGGAGCAGCTCAGGCTGTGTCTGACCAGCCAGGCGTCAGCAACCCGAGGTCAGACGCCGCGAGAGTCGTCGCCGTTCCAGTGTTGATTGAGACTCGTCCCCCAGGAACTCCCCTTCATGAATCCCGAATGTCTTGCCCATCGACTGACCGCGGAGGAGCGGCAGTTTTTTGAAACGTCGGGCTATCTGGTCGTCCCCGATGCACTCGATCCGGCCATGAACGACCGGCTGCTGGCGGTGGTCGATCGAGTGGATGCTCGCGAGCGGACGGCCGAGAACCGCGGGAAACTGCTCTCCATTACCAATGTGATCCCTGAAGACCCGGCGTTGGTGAATCTGATCGACTGGCCGACGACCCTGCCCAAAGTGTGGGGCATCCTGGGCTGGAACATTTACCTCTATCACTCGCACATCGACGTGACGCCGCCGGCCGATGAACAGGCCCTGACATGGCGCGTCGCCTGGCATCAGGACAGCATGCGCGTGAACGATGAACTGGAGACGCATCCCCGACCCCGGCTGTCGCTGAAGATCGGGTTTTATCTGACGGATGCCAGCCAGCCCGATCGCGGCAACACGCTCGTTCTTCCCGGCTCGCAGTTGCAGGATGAACTCGATTGTCCCGCCGACGGCGTGTCGAATCCGGAGGGGGCCGAGCCGCTCTGCGTGAAGGCCGGTTCCGCCGTGATCATCGACCGCCGCATCTGGCACTCGCGCAGCCCGAACCTGTGGGACCAGACCCGCAAGGTCGTCTGGTTTGGGTACAGCTACCGCTGGCTCCGTCCCAAGGATGCGATGACCGTCGCGCACCTGTACCCTCAACTCGATCCGATCCGTCGGCAGATTCTGGGCGACGGTCTTTCCGCCAACGGTGCCTACGACCCGGTCGATGGCGATGTCCCGTTGCGAACCTGGCTGAGGGAACACTGCCCGGAAGATGCGGAGCGGTCCCTCCACGGCCGTTCCCAGTCCCGACCACCGGCGATGGTGCGCGGCAAGAACTCGGGACGGCAGTAGCTGCCCGTTGAAAAAAGTCGTGCCACGGCTGTGTCAGCCGTGAGAACGAGGAACAGCCTCACGAGATCCGCACGGCTGACACAGCCGTGGCACGCGATCACTCCAGTTTCAACAGGCCGGCAGCCCACGGAAGTGGGACAGGGCCACGGCATCAACGGGAGCAGTTCCATGCGGGGTGGGGCAGCGTGTACCATTTCCGCGTCGATTCCCGCCTTTGTCCTTCCCGCCTTGAGGACTCACCGTGATGCGCCCTTTCGTTCTTGCCCGTTCGTGTGGTCTGGTCTTGTTGGTCGCGTCTGCCGCTTCGGCGCAGGTGTCGTATCCGATGCTGATGAGCCTCAAACCGGTGGCCGTTCAGGTCGGGACGACGTCCGAGTGCGAGGTGCAATCCCGCTACACGATGCTCGGTGCGTATCAGGTCTTCATCAGCGGGACGGGCGTGACGGGTGAGATCATTCCTCCCGAGATGCCGAAGGACGCGCCGGCCCTCAAGCCGGGCGAGAAGCCGAAGGATTTGCTCAAGCTGAAGCTCAAGTTCACCGCGACGGTCGACGCGCTGCCGGGCGTGCGCGAGTTCCGGCTGGCCACTCCCAACGGCGCGAGCACTCTCGGGCAACTCGTTGTCGTGCGAGACCCCGTCGTCGTCGAGGTCGCCGACAACAACACGCCCGACAAGGCGCAGGCCGTCACGCTTCCGGCCACTTTGTGCGGCGCGATCGAGAAGGTCGAGGACTTCGATTACTGGAAGTTCACCGCACAGGCGGGGCAATCGGTCATCTTCCACGTCCGCTGCCAGCGGTTGCAGGACAAGATTCACGACCTGCAGGCTCACGCCGACCCGATCCTGTATCTGCGCGACACGAAGGGGGGAGTTCTGGCAATGGCCGACAACGAACTGTTCGCCGACCCGTTCCTCGTCCATCGTTTCGAGCAGGCGGGTGAATACCTCCTCGAAGTGCGCGACGTTCGCTATCAGGGGAACGTCTATTGGGAGTACTGCATCGAGGCGAACTCGCGCCCGTTCGTGGCCGGTTCATTCCCGAAGGCCGTCGCGGCGGGAGTCGATACGCCACTCGAACTGAGCGGTGCGCTGCTGCCTGCCGATCCGAAGACCGTCATCAAACTGCCCGCCGAGACGCGGCTCGGCTCGGCATTCCTTCCGGTCACGTTCGGAGACCAGACGTCGAACCCGCTGCCGCTCTACGTGACCAACCTCCCACTGACGAACGAGGCGGCCGGCGACAACAACTCGCCGATGACGGCGGCGACCGTCGAGGTGCCGCGGGTCATCAGCGGCCGGATCGAAACCGAAGCCGATCTCGACTGCTACTCGTTCGTCGCCAAGAAGGGAGAAAAATTCACGTTCGAGGTGATCGCGCGGCGGCAGATGTCGAAGCTCGATTCGTTCCTGCGAATCCTCAACGACAAAGGGGCCGCCCTGCGCGAGGACGATGACGGACGCTTCGGTCGGCTCACCCACGCCGACACGTGGCTCGAAGGTTGGGAGGTTCCCGCCGACGGGACGTTCACGGTCGAGATTCGCGACGTCCACCTGCGCGGCGGCCTCGGGTTCGAGTACGCCCTGCAAATCACCCGCACGACGCCGTACTTCGAGCTTCAAGTCGATACCGACAAGACGTTGCTCACGCCCGGCCTGAGCGGCGCGATCTTCGTGCGCGTGGTTCGCAAGCACGGCTTCACGGGTGAGATTCAACTCCACATCGACGGCCTGCCGCCGGGAGTGACCGCGACCTGCGGACGCATTCTCGCGGGAAAGAGTGTCGATGGCTGCATCGTCCTGTCTGCCGCATCCGATGCCGGCCAATTGGCGTCCGACCTGCGCATCCACGGCACGGCCACGCATCCTCAAGGCGAGGGAATGCCTGTACTCGAACTGGCGACCGTCGCGCAGCCGTATCAGGAGTACTACTCACCCGGCGGCGGACGGGGTCACTATCCGGTCGAGTCTCACGTCGTCAGCATCGGAGCGCCGGCCGACATCCTCGCCGTGAAGCTCAGCGAGACCGACATCCATCTCAAGCCGGGCGAGTCCAAGAAAATCATGGTCACTCTGGAACGGAACAAGGACGTGAACCAGAACGTCACGCTCGACATGCTCTACAAACACCTCGACTCGGTCTACGCGAACAGCCTCCCCGAAGGCGTGACCATCGACGGCAACCAAAGCAAAACCCTGCTGACCGGCAACACCAGCGAAGGCTTCATCACGCTGAAGGCCGACAAAACGGCTCCCCCCTGCGAGAAACAACTCGGCGTGGTGATGGCCAACTTCTCGCTGAACTTCGTGATGAAATCCACGTACTCCAGCCCGCCAGTCTTCGTCACGGTCGAGAAGGCAGAGTAAATTTCAGGTCCAATGCCTATTTGAAGCTGGTCAGGATGTAGGGTGGGACCAGCGGCGCTTCGCCGCGCCGGCCCACCATCAATTCTCTAAGTTTCATCATGGTGGGCCGGCGCTCGAAGCGAGCTGGTCCCACCCTACTTTGAAAACGGCGATGACCCTGAGCGTTTATTGAAACAATCTCGCGAACAGCCCGGCTCGCGAGTTAGACTGCCGTGCGGTTTTCAGTTCGCGACATGGGGAGAAGTTGTCATGCCACCGATCAGCGACCAGGTTGGAACAGATCAACTCAAAGACCAGCTCAGCCGGTTACCAATCAAGACCCGCGCGGAACTGGCCCATTTCTTGATCGAGTCCCTCGATGGGGAGGCAGACGATGATTGGGAGGCGACTTGGGAAGTCGAACTCGATCGGCGGATGGCCGAGATCGAGAACGGAACGGTCGTTGGGATACCGGCGGACGAGGTCTTCGCGGCTTTGCGAGCCAAACACCCGTGAAACCCGTCATCTTTCACCCCGAAGCCCGCACCGAAACAGATGAGGCGGCCGAGTACTATGCTGCCGTGTCGGACGAGTTGAGAAGTGACTTCCTTGATGAGATCGAACGGCTGGCAAGTGAGATTGCTCAGAATCCCCGACGATTCGCTCGATACCAGAGAACAAAGTATCGGCACTTGGTCGCTCGACGATTTCCGTACGTCGTCTACTACGCCGAGTTGGACGATGTGGTTTGGATTGTCGCGGTTGCCCATGCAAAGCGACGACCCGGCTATTGGAGCCACCGGATAATTGGATAGCGGACGGATTTGCTCCGATGGCATCAGGCGGTGAATCTTCTGGAAGGCGAGGAGTCGATGTTCACGATGCGACAGCAACTGCGGCTCGTGCTGAGCTTGTGGTGCGGATTGGTCCCGTTCATGGCGAGCGCCGAGGATCGGTCGCCGTTGCCAACCGAGACTCAGCGAAGGATTCGCGAGGATCAGGCCGAGGTTCCGTGGACTCAACTGCGATTTGGATTGGCTGCGGAACAGAAGGTTCTCGATGCGCTGCAAGCCAAGCTGGTCGTCTCATGGAGGAAGAAGCCGTTGAGCGAGGTGCTGGCCTCGCTCAAACAAGCGACTTCGATCCCGATTGAGATCGACGAAGAATCCTGGATGAACGAGGGGATGGATCTTGAGCCGGAGGTCTCGCTCGAACTTGGCGAATCGACGGCGCTGTTCGCGATCCATCAGTTGCGTTCGCAACTCAACGTGACCTGGTCGGTCGAATACGGCGCGATCCGGTTGATGCCTTGGCCGAATGCCGACGAACGCCTCACCACGCGCGTTTACGATGTCTCAAAGCTGACAAAGTGGCTCGCTCAGAACGGCCTCGACAAGCTGACCGATGACGAGGTGGATGCCGAAGCGGGCGTCAGTGGCGGGGGAGGTACTTTCGGCGGTGGGGGAGGATTCTTCCAAGTCGGAGGTGGAGGCGAAGTCGGTGGCGGGCCGAAGCCGACTTCGGAGACACCGGTCACGATTCGACGCCGCGTCAATCGCGAGTTGTTGGCCGAACGACTGCTGGCCAATTTCGTCGTCTCGATGACAAGTGGCAAATGGGAGGCTCAAGACGGCGAAGGTGGCACGATCAACTATTGGTCGCAACGCCTGGTCGTGCGACAGGCGTTTCACGTGCATCTCGAAGTGGCGGGCTGTCTGTGGTCGCTCGAACGGCTGATGTTGGGTGAAGGCAACCCTTCGACAACGACGTTTCCGGGACTGGCCGATCCCGTCGAGGAGCAGGCCGCGTTGGAGACGGCACTTCGTAAGCGGATCACTCTGAATGCCAATGGCGTCCCGCTGCGAACGGTCATCACTGGCTTGGCCAAGCAACATGGATTGCGGCTCCGTTTCGCGAGCGATCAACCGATCGACGATCGGATTGCCGCCGCCCCACCCGTGACAATAAACGTCACCGATGTCAGCCTGCGACTGGCCCTGCAATTGGTATTGGAACCGGCGTCGCTCGAAACGCTCGATCACGACGGCATGCTGACCATCATGGAAGCAACGCGGGGCTGCGGAGACCTGCAGCGCACGATCGCCTACCGCGTTGACAAGACTCCTCACGCGGCCAATCGTCAGGCGCTCGTTGAACTGATACAGGAACAGACATCCAGCAGGTGGGAAGCGGTCGATGCCGAGGGTGGCTCTCTGTGGTGGATGGGGCCGAAGATTCTGCTCGTCCAGTGCGAGCCTCGGGTTCACGACGAAGTTGCCTCGCTGCTGCGCGAGTTGCAGGCGGACGTTGTCGAGGGGAAGCTCGTGTTTGAAACGGTGGGCGGAACTCGGAACCGCGATTGGGAACTCAAGCTCTACAAGTTTGGTTCCGTCGATGAGGCCAAGGATATTCAGGAAGCGTTGCCTCTCGTGTTGCGTGATCCCTCACAAGTGACGAAGTCGCAGAAGATCGGCGTCCAACTCGCCATTGAAGCGACACCGCCCGGCCACGCGGAGATCGAAAAGTTTCTCAAGCTGTACCGCGATGATGCAAAGCCGCCAAAGGAGGCCGCTACGGGAACGACGGTGGGCACTACACCTGATGCAGGCGTGAAGGCCGGGCCGATCGAAGCGAAGGCTGGTTCCACTCCGTAGTCATTCATCGAAGGACTGGCGTGGTGCGTTGTCCTCAATGTCAGCGAGACGATTCAACAGAAGGCAACTGCTGACGACAAACTCAATGGGAACGGATGACCATGAGCCAATCGAGTGATGATGAATCGACACGCCTGACGATTGAGGAGGAGTTGCAACGGCGCTTTGGGCCGGGGCGTGACTTGCCTCTACCCGAGACAACCGAGCGGGCGCTGCCTCCGGCCGATCAACCACCCATCGTGGGGCGTGAGCTTGTTGCGCTGGGGTTGCTCGTGGCGGTGTGCGATCTGACGATCTATCGCGGGCAAGGGTATGCAGGGTACGGGGCGCTGTTCGTGGTGGCTCCGCTGTTGTTGCTGCTGGGAACCGTGCGGCAGAAGGTTGATCGGAGTCGCGGTATCATCGCGCCGCTGCTGTGGCTGCTGGCGATCCGGCAGTTCTGGTGCGGGTCCGTGCTGGCGGTGGCCGTGGGGTTTGCGCTCTTGTGCGGGTTCGCGATGACCTTGTCGGGATTGCGGCCTTACGTGTTGCAGGCGGTGGTGTTCTCAGGCCACTTGATCTCGGCGGGGCATCGCGGGCTGCACCATTACTCGAAGGCTCTCGGTCGGTTCAGCCCGGCGATCTTTCGAGCCAACTGGTTCGCGATCGTGCTGCCGGTGGTGACGCTCCTCGCGTTCGGCACGATCTTCGTCATGGCGAACCCGGACCTCGTGAAGTCGTTCAGCAGCGGCCTGACGTGGATCGTCGAGGCCCTCGAACGCTGGATCGAGAGCGTGCAGTGGCTCGAAATCCTGTTCTGCATCGGAGTCGGCTGGCTGTGCGTCGGACTGCTGCGTCCCGACGTGAGGCAGGTTGCCACGACCGACGGCCCGGACTACGTGTCGGTCGAGGCGGTGAAGTCGCCGCTGTACGAGGCCTTTCGCAACACGCTGGTGATGGTGATCGGGCTGTTCGCCGTCTATCTGGTCTTCGAGTTTCTGACGCTTTGGTTCCGTGTCTTTCCGAAGGGCTTTCATTACTCGGGCTACGCTCACGAGGGGGCGGCGTGGCTGACCGTGGCGCTGGGCCTGGCGACGCTGATGTTGTCGGTCATCTTTCGCGACACGCTGCTCGACGATCCGCGCCTGCCGTGGCTCCGCAAACTGGCGTGGGCCTGGTCGGTCGAGAATTTTTTCCTTGCGGCGGCGGTGTTCAACCGGCTGTTCATCTATGTCGGCTTCAACGGCATGACGCGGATGCGCGTGATCGGCCTGCTGGGCGTGGCGTCGGTCGTGGTCGGGTTCGTGCTCGTCGTGTGGAAGATTGCTCACAACCGCAACTTCGTCTGGCTGATCCGCCGCCAGTTGTGGACGGTCTCGTTCGCCGCCTACCTGTATGCGGTGCTGCCGGTCGATGCCTTCGTGAACCAGTACAACGTCCGCCGCATCCTCGCGGGCGATCCCGCGCCGAGCGTGCAGATCAGCGAACACCCCACGAGTTCCGAAGGGCTGCTTTGTTTGAGTCCGCTGCTCAACTGTTCCGACGAGATCATTCGAGACGGCATTCGCGCGCTGCTCGATCAGAAACTCGAAGAGGCCGAGATGAAGGCCGCCGAGCAACAGACGCTCGGCTGGACGGCGGTTCAGGGCGCGGACCAACGGCTGCTCGCGCACCTGCGTCCTCGACCGGGCGATCCCGTGAAACCGACGGACCTCACCCAGCGAGCCGTGACATTGGAGCGGTTCCGCGCCTATGCCTATCAGTGGTACTGAAGCCTCGCCGGGCGGTCTCCAAGAACCAGCCCAACGCGCCAGTTTTGTGTTGCGCTGGTGGATGAATGCGCGTGGCCGAATGACGATTTCGCACCGCCGTTTCGTGTTCTTCATCCGTGCCCCGGCCCTGCCATCCGTGCTGGAAAAAGTCTCGGGGATCGCACGGAGGGCAGGGCCGGGGCACGGATCAGAACTGGAATCATTGGTCGGAACTCGCTGACCCGGGTTCACGAGCTCGTTACTGCGCAACTTCAAAACGCGCGAGCGATGGCTGACCGTTTGATGTCTCCGAAGCCCTCGCTGGCGCGCGGGCTGGTTTTCAACGTCGCCACGGACCGGAGTCACACCGCGACGTTTGTTGTCGGCGCCACGGGACGGCATACTTCTCGCGTCTGTCGGGCATCGACTTGCCGCTCATCGAACTTCTCGCGAGACCCCACCATGCGCCACCGTTCTGTTGCCTCGCCGTTGTGTCTGGTCGTTTGCTGTGTGATGTCGCTGCGAGGCGCACGAGCCGAGGACTTCCAGGTCCATCGGTTCGAGCGGCAGCAGCTTACCGATGTCTACTTCTCCGAAGGGGCCAACTTCGGCGACATCGACCACGATGGCAAGCCCGACATCGTGCATGGGCCGTACTGGTGGAAGGGACCGGAGTTCACCAAGCGGCACGAAATCTTTCCCGCCAAGCCACAGAATCGCGACGGGTATTCAAACAATTTTTTCACCTGGATCGCCGACTTCACCGGTGACGGCTGGAACGATCTCGTCAGCGTCGGCCTGCCCGGCTCAGCAGCCCTCCTGTATGTGAATCCGGGCGATGACAAGACGCTCGACCCCAAGTGGAACTGGGCGGTGCGCGAGGTCAAGGTTTTGGAGGGCGTCGGCAATGAGTCGCCGCAGTTCGTGAACCTCGTCGGCGACGAGAAGCCGGAGTTGGTCTGCAATCACGGCGGCAAGTTCGGCTATGCGGTTCCCAGTTGGAAGCAGGCGTCCGAGCCGTGGACGTGGCACCCGATCTCGGAGAACGTCGGCGAATATCCGTTCGGACACGGCCTGGGTGTCGGCGATGTCAACGGCGACGGGCGGCAGGACGTCATCTGGAAGGGGGGCTGGTACGAGCAGCCCAAGTCGGTCGAGGGCGATCCGCTCTGGACCTTCCACAAGTATCAGTTCGCCGGACCGGGTGGAGCCGACATGTTTGCCTACGACGTGGATGGCGACGGCGACAACGACGTCATCACCAGTCTGGCGGCTCACACGTATGGACTCGCGTGGTTCGAGCAGGTCAAAGAGGGCGACGCGATTACTTTCAAAAAGCATCTCATCATGGGCGAGAAGGCCGAGGACAATCCGTATGGCGTCCTCTTCACTGAACCGCACGCGGTGGCACTGGTCGACATGGACGGCGACGGACTGAAGGACATCATCACCGGCAAGACCTACTGGTCTCATCACCGTCAGTCGCCGATGTGGGACGCCGGGGCCGTCGTCTACTGGTTCAAGCTGGTTCGCGGCAAGAGCGGGATCGACTGGGTTCCGTATCGCGCCGACGATGAATCCGGCATCGGCCGGCAACTGAGCGTCGGAGACATCGACGGCGACAAGCTGCCGGACATCGTGGTCGGCGGGATGAAGGGAGCTCACGTCCTGCGGCACAAGGTCGCCACGGTGAACGAACAGGAATTCAAAGCCGCTCAGCCGAAGAAGGTCGTGGCCGCTGCCGAGGGTTTGTCTCCGCAAGAGGCGGTTGCCGCGATGACGGTTCCCGATGGATTCAAAGTTCAACTTGCCGCGGGCGAGCCGCTCGTGCATCAGCCGATCGCGTTCACGATCGATTCGCGCGGCCGCTTGTGGGTCGCGGAGGCTTACACGTATCCCAATCGCGCCAAGGATGGCGAAGGCAAAGACAAGATCGTCATCCTCGAAGACACCGATGGCGACGGGACGTTTGAAAAACGCAAGGTCTTCATTGAGGGCCTGAACCTCGTCAGTGGACTCGAACTCGGCTTCGGTGGCGTCTGGGTCGGAGCGGCTCCGTATTTGATGTTCATCCCGGATCGGGATGGGGACGATGTGCCCGATGGGGTGCAGGACAAGGGGACAAGGGGACAAGGAGACAAGGGGAAAGAGTCTTCATCCCCCGCTCCCCTTGTCCCCTTGTCCCCCCCTCTCCAATTCCCGAAAGACGTCCCTCCTGGCGTGACGGTCCTCCTCGACGGCTTCGGCTGGCAGGACACACACGAAACGCTGAACGCCTTCATCTGGGGACCGGACGGCTGGCTGTACGGCTGTCACGGCGTGTTCACTCACTCGAAAGTCGGCAAGCCGGGGACGAAGGACGAGGACCGGCAGGGTCTGAACGCGGGGGTCTGGCGATATCACCCGACGAAGCATCTGTTCGAGGTCTTCGCGCACGGGACGAGCAACCCGTGGGGCGTCGATTTTGACGATCGCGGTCAGGCGTTCATCACGGCGTGCGTCATTCCGCATCTGTGGCACATGGTTCAGGGAGGCCGCTATCACCGGCAGGGGGGCCAGCACTTCAACCCGTACACGTTTGAAGACATCAAGACGATCGCCGATCACCTGCACTACGTCGGCCGGATTCAGGACCATGCGTGGTGGGGCCACGAGCCGCACGCACCGACCGACACGCTGAAGGCGGGAGGCGGGCACGCTCACTGCGGCGCGATGATCTATCTCGGCGACAATTTTCCGCCCGAGTACCGCAACCAGATCTTCATGGACAACGTCCACGGCAACCGGATCAACGTCTGCCGGTTCGATCGCAACGGATCGGGCTTCATCGGCCGCCGCGCCCCCGACTTCCTGATCGCCAACGATCATTGGTTTCGCGGCATCAATCTCAAGTACGGCCCGGACGGCTCGGTCTACCTGATCGACTGGTACGACAAGAACGCCTGCCACCGCACGAACCCCGAAATCTGGGACCGCACGAACGGGCGGATTTACAACGTGAAGTACGGGGGAGTCCAGAGTCGAGAGACGAGAGACAAGAGCCAGAAAAAAGTCACTGACCTTGCCAAGCTTTCCGATACGGAGCTTGTCGAACTGCATGCCCATCCCAATGAGTGGCAGGTTCGCATGGCTCGCCGCCTTTTGCAGGAGCGCGCGGAGGCCGTTCGGCACGCGCCGCCGAATGTCGGCATCTCTGCCACGCTGGTTCAAACACGGCCGCAACTTGTCGACTTCATCAACAAGGCGACAGACGTGACTCGCAAACTGCGCGGCTACTGGACGCTGCACGCCATGTTCGGGCCGATGGGTGACGAGGGGCACTCCATGATGAGTGCGACCGGTCCCGATTCGGAATATCTCCGAGCGTGGCGAATTCAGTTGGTCACACAGGAATCGGATGTCGCCAAGGATGGTCTGGGCTCAATCTCGTGGACCCGCTCCGTCGAAATGGCCAGCTCTGCCGACGAGAAACCGGTGGTTCGGTTGGCCCTCGCCTCCGCACTGCAACGAATACGGCTCGACCAACGCTGGAAGATCGCCGAAGGACTGCTGAGCCATGCCGAGGACGCGGATGATCACAACCTGCCGCTGATGTACTGGTACGGGATCGAACCACTGGTCGTCGCGGATTCGGCGAAGGCGATCACATTGGCCAAGTCATCGAAGATCGAGAAGGTTTCGCGGTTCATCGTGCGGCGCGCGGCTGCGACCAACGACACGACGAACGCGGTCGTGGAATGGCTCGCGTCGGCGGGAGATGCGGCGACTCAGCAGATGTTGCTGGACGAGATGCGGCTCGCGTTGGAGGGGCGAGTGAATGTGCCTCAGCCGACCGCGTGGACTCCAGCCTACGAGAAACTGCTCCAGAGCGACGATGCGTCGGTGCGAGCGAAGGCTGACGGAATCGCCGTGGCATTCGGCGATAAACGGATTCTGCCGCGCATGCGAGAGGTTCTCGCCGATGCCAAGCAATCGGTCGAACAGCGTCAGCGGGCACTCGATCTGCTCGTGAAGGGTCGCGACACCGAGGCGGCTCCCGCGTTGCGAGCGGCTCTGAACGACACGACCTTGCGCGGCCCGGCCTTGCGTGCGCTGGCGGCCTTCGATGACGCGGCGACTTCGCCCGCGATTCTCGCGCTCTACGCGAAGCTCAATGACGCCGAGAAGCGGGACGCGATCAACACGCTCGTCGCGCGACCCGGCTCGGCGGGCAAGCTGTTCGACGCGATTGAGAAAGGCGACGTCCCTCGCACCGATGTCCATGCCTATCACGTCCAGCAGTTGCTCGGGTTCAAGGACGACGCCCTGGCTAAACGCATCACATCCGTCTGGGGCGAGATTCGAGCGACCGCCAAGGACAAGCAGGAACTGATCGTCAAGCACAAGGCGGCGCTGACGACCGCGCGGCTGAAGTCGGCCGACCTGAGTAACGGTCGCCGCCTGTACACCAAGACGTGCTCGGCTTGTCACATCCTGTTCGGCGAGGGAGGCAAGATCGGTCCCGACATCACCGGTTCCAACCGCGCGAATCTCGATTACATCCTGGAGAACGTCCTCGACCCCTCAGCCATCGTCGGCAAGGACTATCGCATGACGATCCTCGCGCTGAAAGACGGCCGGGTCGTCTCGGGCCTGATTCTGAAAGAGACCGACAGCGCCGTCACCGTCCGCACGATCAACGACACGGTCGTCGTGGCGAAGGCCGACATCGACGAACGGAAGCTCTCCGAACTGTCGCTGATGCCCGAAGGGCAACTCAACCAACTGACGCCCGATGAACAGCGCGACCTGATCGCGTACCTTGGCACACCGAATCAGGTGGCGTTGCGTGGCCCGAAGGCCCCCATCGATCCGAAGACCGGCAAAGTCGCGGACGCTCTCGAAGGGGAGGCGATGAAAATCGTCGGCAAGACCGGCGGTACAGCAGCGGGCCAAAACATGGGCGGCTTCACGAAAGACCGCTGGTCCGGCAACGACCATCTCTGGTGGACCGGTGCCGGTCCCGGCGCCAAACTCGAACTGGAATTGCCCGTCGCCAAAGACGGCACCTACGACATCGAACTCGTCCTCTGCATGGCCCGCGACTACGGCATCGTCCAAATCCTGGTCGATGGTGAACCGTTGGGCGGTCCCATCGATTGCTTCAACGAACCCGATGTCATCACCACCGGCGTCCTGTCTCTTCCCACGAAAGACCTCCAGGCGGGATCGCACAAGCTCGGCCTGCAAATCGTCGGCGCGAACCCGAAGGCGGTCAAAGCCCACATGGTCGGGTTGGACTGCGTGCGATTGGTGAAGAAGGCGACCGAGGGGAAGTAACCAGCGCGAGCGAATCATGACCAAACGAACGCTTGGAAAGTTGCCGCCACGTTACAGCGTCATTATCAACCCATACTCAGACGAGCGGCTCAGTCGCTGTCCGCTCTGCCAGAAGCTGACGCACGCCCGCAAGTTCGCGTTGTTCATTCACGTCGATGATTGGGGGCCTTTCGTGCTGGGCAAGACCTGCCGTTACTGCACGCCCTGTGAACTGGTCATGATTCATCAGAATGAGCTCGAGTGGGAGCTGGCAGACAAGTTTCAACGTCTCGACCCCAAGGCCATTGGCAATGAGTACCTGGTCGTGGGTACGGTCGAAAATAAAACATGGCGCGCGGGATTGAATGGCAACACATCAACGATCGAAGAAAGTTTTGAGCATCTGGCCGACTTCAAATCCCAATTCAAATTGGAAGTGAGTGGCGGTGGATGGGGCCCTGCAGACAAGACCCCCGCTGCCAACTCAAAGCGACCGAAGTGAAGCACGGCGCTGTGCGGCTTCGATAGCCGCTTCGGCTACCGAAGTGGCAAGGCCGTTGGAGGTGTGAGCATGTCGGCTGTCGGAACGAACTCGTGGAGTTGTTCGCGACGCCGCTGGCTGCAAGCCGGGGCGCTGGGTCTGACCGGGTTGTCGTTGCCGGAGTTGTTTGCGGTTCGCGCGATGTCTCAGGCGGCCGGGCAGCGTGAGACGTTCGGTCGGGCCAAACGCTGCGTGATGCTGTTTCTGACCGGTGGAGTTCCGCAGCACGACTCGTGGGATCCGAAGCCGGACGCTCCGGCCAACGTGCGCGGCGAGTTGTCGCCGATCGCGACCAGCGTGCCCGGTGTGCAGGTCAGCGAACTGTTCCCGCAGTTCGCGCGGCGAATGGATCGCGTGACGTTGTTGCGGTCGGTGACTCACGATGACACGGTCCACACGTCGGCCGGCTACACGATGCTGACGGGGCGACGGCATCCGCAGGCGAACGCCAAGACGGCGGCAGACATCAAGCCGCAGCAGACCGATCATCCGCATGTCGGCTCGATTTTGTCGCTGGTCCGACCGCAAGACGGTCCGCCCACGTTCGTGTCGTTGCCGGAAATCATCCGCGACGCTGCGGTCAACGAGTTTCCCGGCCTGACCGGCGGGTTCCTGGGTGAACGCTACTCGCCGCTGTTGATTGAAGGCTCGCCGAAGACGAACCTGTTCGCCACACCGCCGCTGGCGCTGGCAGAGGGCGTATCGCCCGGGCGGCTCGTCGAACGACGGCGGCTGTTGACGAACCTCGATCGGGGGCTGACGACGGAGTTCCTTCCACCCCGGGCCGTCATCGCCGACTCGCAGCGCCAGCGAGTTTTCTCACTGATGTCGTCGAGCGGCGTGCAGCAGGCGTTTGACCTGGACCACGAATCGGCGGCCACTCGCCAGCGCTACGGTTCGCATCTGTTCGGGCAGGGCTGCCTGATGGCTCGGCGGTTGTTGGAGGCGGGTGTCTCGCTGGTCACGGTGTATTGGCACTACGAGGGGCCGGAGGATTCGCCGGTGTGGGACACGCACGCGAACAACTTCGCTCATTTGCGACACCGTCTCGCGCCGCCGACTGACGTCGCGATGTCGGCCCTGCTGGATGATCTGGCCGATCGCGGAATGCTCGACGACACGCTGTTCGTCGCGATGGGTGAGTTCGGCCGCACGCCGAGGATCAATGCGAATGCCGGTCGAGACCATTGGCCGCAAGTCGCCACACTGGTCCTGGCTGGAGCCGGCATCCGCGCCGGAGCGGCCTACGGCGCGTCGGACCGACTCGGCGCCTATCCCGCCGACCGCGCCGTGACCCCCGACGACCTGACCGCGACGATCCTGCATCTGCTGGGCGTCGATCCCGAACTCGATCTGCGCGATCAGGCAGGCCGCATCCACCGAGCCTGCCAGGGTTCACCGGTCCTCGGCTTGTTGGGATGAACCCCGCGCGGACTGAATCCGTCATTGACCGAGATGAAGCAGGCGAGCCGGGTGGCGTGCCCCTCGGACACTTTTGCGGAAGGGCCTCGGTTGCTGCTTCGGCTACTGTGGCGGCTTGAGCCAGAAGTGGTTGTTCAAGCTCTGCAACGTGTCGATACAGCCTCTTGTGCTGTTGGCGCACAGGTAGCCGAGACGGCAACTTGTGTCACCCAGCGGCCAAAAATCATCATGGGAGAACAACCTGTCTGCTGTTTTGTCGCCATGAACGCAACTCCAGCTTCGTGGTCGGGAGTCGTTTCCATAAGCATCCAGTTGTTGGAATGAACAGCTTGCCGTGCAGCCTCAGTTGCCACATTCAGGAGAAAAGAAGTGACAAAATGGTTGCGAGATGTGTGGTTGCTCGACATGATTCGTGCCGGAACACGGCTGTTTCCTTCCAAATAATCTTCTGGAAGGTTGCCGCCATCGCCAAAGGAGGGCTTAACCATGCTCCCAATCCAGAGGGATGCTCGCCGACTCGTCATCAAGATATCCGGAAGACTAGAAGTCAACCTAATGCAATCGGCCAGCGCGATTGCGGAAAAACAGAGGTGTCATGAAGTCACTGCAGATCACATACGAGCGGCAACACGTTCCTTGGCTGACGAGAATGCCCCTTTGCTGGCATTGCTTGTCGAGTCGGAGGAAGTGAACCATGGGACAAGAGCCGCTGGATGAACTGCACAATTTTGACTTCTTGTCTCTTTATCTAAAAGAGTTGCCCGAATTTGGTGGAGACAGTTGTCGCTCCATGCTAGACGCGATGATTGAAGATCGATGGAGGACACTAGCTCGCCTGGCCTGCCGTGAGCGTAATGCTGCGAGCCCCTCCAAGGAGGACGCCCTTTGTGCGTTCGACGCAATCAAATACCGGCTGATGACGAAGGACTTCGATTTGCTCAGTTTTTCCCTGCCAGAGTTGTGGCGCGCGATACTGAGAATGAGTCTGCGAGACTTGGGAATCATCGTTAGCGCTGTCTTGGCGATTGCTGGTTTCGCTTTTTGGGCGGGTGCAAAATTCGGGTAATCGTTGTGATCGGCTCGATGCTGCTTCACTTGGGAATGAAAAGACCGTTGGCGGCATCCGTCACTGGTTAGTCAATCGCGCTGCCACACCATACGCCAGGCCTACCGGCCTGCGGCCGCAACAGGCTTCGGAAACGCGAGCATTCTCAGGCCGTTGAGGATCACGAGGACGGTGCTCCCCTCGTGGCCGAGGACGGCGAGTGGCAACGGCAACACGGTGATGAGCGTGGTCAGCAACAGGCCGATCATCACGGTGAAGGCGAGGATCAGGTTCTGGCGGATGATGTGCTGCGTCTGCCGCGCGAGGGCGATCGCGTAGGGGAGCCTCAGTAAATCGTCGGCCATCAGGACGACGTCGGCCGTTTCCAGCGCGACGCCTGTGCCGGCTCCGCCCAGCGAAAAGCCGACGGCGGCGGCGGCGAGGGATGGGGCGTCGTTCATGCCGTCACCGATCATGCCGACGTGATCGAACTGTTTTTTCAGGGCGTCGAGTCGTTTGAGTTTGTCTTCGGGGAGCAGGCCCCCCTCGCCCTCCAGGCCGAGTTCGCCCGCGATCCGGGCGACCACGGCCGGATGATCGCCCGACAGCATGACGAGCGATTCCAGTCCGAGCTCTCTCAACTTTTTGATCGCCGGTGCCGCGCTCGGTCGCAGCGGGTCACTGACGGCCAACAATCCGAGAACGTGCTCGCCGTCGGCCACTCCAATCAACGTCTGTCCCTCGGCCTGCAACACGCTCGCACGCCGGGCGAGGTCTGCGTCGAAGCGTGTTCCCTTGTCCTGGAACCAGCTCAACTTGCCGATCCAGCGTTGCTGGCCGCTGACGAGTCCGACGATGCCGTGACCGACGACCTCTTCGACGTCGTTGGCCTCTGGTAACGAAATCCCGCGCGCGGCGGCGGCCTCGACCACGGTCTGCGCGAGCGGGTGTTTCGAGTGCGATTCCAACGCGGCGGCGGTGGCGAGCAGTTCTGATTCCGAGACACCCGGCGCGGTGAGGATGCTCGTCAAGCCGGGCCGTCCCATCGTGAGCGTGCCGGTCTTGTCGAAGGCGATGGCACGCAGTTGGGCCGTCCGTTCGAGATGGCTGCCTCCCTTGAAGAGGACACCGCCGCGCGCGGCCCCCGCGATGGCCGACAGGATCGCCGCCGGAATCGAAATCACGACCGCGCACGGAGACGCCACAACCAGCGCGGTCATCGCCCGATGAATGGCCTGGTTCCATGAATCGCCGTACCCGTAATGACCTAGCAGGAAAACGGCCACGGTCCCCAGCAACACCACGATCGTATACCGCTGCCCGAACCAGTCGGTGAACTGTTGCGAGTCGGCCCGCTCGGACTGGGCATGCTCGACCAGGCGGACCATCCGCGCGAGTGTCGTTTCACCGGCCACGCGCGTCACCTCGATCTGAATCAGTCCCTGCTGGTTCAGCGTTCCAGCGAGCACGGAATCGCCGACCTGCTTCTCGACGGGGATCGACTCGCCCGTCATCGGGGACTGATCGACCGTGGTGTGTCCGTCGCGAACGATCCCGTCGATGGGGATGCGGTCGGAGGCAGGCACGAGAACTCGATCGCCGATGGCCAACTGCTCGGCACGAATCGTCTGCTCCCGCCCGTCGCGCAGGACGACCGCTTCGTCGGGAGTCAGCTTCATCAACCCGGCAATCGCGCTGCGCGTGCGGCCCAGAATGAAGTGTTCCAGCGCGTGCGACAGCGAGAACAGAAACAGCAGCACCGCCCCGTCGGGCCAGTCTCCCAGCGCGGCCGCACCGACGGCGGCGAGGATCATCAGCAGGTCGATGTTCACCAGACCGCGACGCAGATCGTTGAGCGCCTCGACCAGAGTGGCCGTTCCCCCCGCGACGAACGACACGACGTAAGCCAGCAGCACATACCAGGGAGTTGCTGCGGCAGAGTCGGTCAGGCGACTCAGGCCCAACCCCGCGAGCAGTCCGAGGAGACAGACGCCCGATTCGAGAAAGACAAACCAACTCGGGCCATCTTTGTCGGGCTGAGAAGCGTGTGAATCGGAGATGATGAATTCCCGTCCGAGTGATGAATGTGACGAATGGGATGATAGTCGCAGCGCGACCTCAACGGCAGGCCGCTTGTACCGACGGCGCTAACCGGATGCAGTCGCTGATTGGTGCTCACCCTCCAGTCCCCTCGCCCCCGTCTTCGGGGGAGAGGGTTAGGGTGAGGGGGACGAGTGGCCAAGTGCCGTGAAGTGCTGGAACGAAACGAAACCGAGTCCTTCGCCATGTTCTCGGCGGATGTACCCTAAAGCGAGGGGGGGCGCCCCCCACACCACCCACCCCCCCCCCCCCCGCGCGCGGGGGGCGGAAGGATTGGGAC
>JANODP010000034.1:0-3320 GCA_031412755.1 Schlesneria sp.
CTCTGGGGAACCAGTCATGTCACGAACTTTTCTACTTTCAGGGATGGTACTGATCACGATGACGAACCTGACTCATGCAGCCGACGACGTGGTCTCGAACGTGGTGCTGGGCATTCATGGCGGCATCGGCGTCGACAAGAAGGACATGACGCCGGAGCACGACAAGGAAGTGCGAGCCGGGTTGGCGGCGGCCCTCAAGGCGGGCCGCGCGAAGCTGCAGGCTGGCGGTTCGAGTCTGGATGCCGTCGAGGCGGCGATCCGCGTGATGGAGGATCTGCCCGTCTTCAATGCGGGCAAGGGAGCCGTGTTCACTCACGCCGGGACGAACGAGCTGGACGCTTCGATCATGGAAGGCAAGACGAAGAAGGCGGGATCGGTGGCGGGCGTCATGACGATCAAAAACCCGATCACCGGCGCGCGGGCCGTGATGGAGAAATCGAAGCACGTCATGCTGATCGGCCCCGGTGCGGATGCCTTTGCCAAACAGCAGGGTCTGGAGATCGTCGATCCCAAGTACTTCGAGACTCCGCACCGTCGCAAGGCGATCGAGGAGATCTGGCGGCAAGAAGCGGAGGCGAAGAAAAAGCAGGGTGCCTCGACGAACAGAGACGGTGCGTTTGAACTGCCGCTCGCGCCGAAGTCCAAGGCGCAGTACGGGACGGTCGGCGCGGTGGCCCTCGATGCAGACGGGAACCTCGCGGCGGGAACGTCCACCGGCGGGATGACCAACAAGATGGCGGGCCGTGTCGGGGACTCGCCCATCATCGGCGCGGGGACGTATGCCGACAACGAGGCGGCCGCGATCTCGTGTACCGGACACGGCGAGTTCTTCATCCGCTACTCGGTCTCGCACGAGATCGTCGCCCAGATGAAGTACAAGAATTCGTCGGCCAAAGACGCCTCGCACGATGTCATCAACCGGCAACTCAAGGACGCCGGCGGTGAGGGAGCCGCGATCGTGCTCGACAAGGCCGGCCGGTTCGCGACGGCCTACAACTCCGAGGGTCTCTACCGAGCCTGCATCACCAAGGACGGCACGATCCGCGTGCGGTTGTACGAGGAATGACCTCAGTCCGAGCGTTTACTCTCTTGTTCCCCTCGCCCCCTTGGGGAGAGGGGTTAGGGGTGAGGGGCGGTAGCAGTGGGACGCTCGGCAACAGTCGCCCCTCACCCCCGGCCCCTCTCCCCAAGGGGGCGAGGGGAGAAAGAAAAGTGACGGCACTCGTCCGCACCCTGTTGGACCCGACTACTGGACGACCGTCGGCGGCTGAACTACGCTGGCCTCACGCTGAAACAAGCGTCTCGACTCGCGTTCATCCTCTGAGGCACCGTTCATGGCCGATTCCAGAATCTTCACGCCGTCCCAGGTTTCCATTCCGACAGCGAGTGGCCCGGAAGGGACGGCACCTCCGCCGACCATCATCCTGCAGTCGGCTCCCAGTTTCTGGGGACGCTGGAGCGTGCGGCTGTTGCTCGCCGCGCTCGGTTTTTCGGTGATGTTCAACTTCGGGTTGTACAGCGCCTACCGCGAGTACTTTGCCAACACCGAACCGCCGCTCGAACGCTTCCACTCGGGCAGCGAAACGGCGACGGACAAGATCGCCCTGCTGGAGGTGGATGGGGTGATCATGCCCCCTTTCACCGAACGCCTGATCAAGCAGATCGAACGGGCCGCCAAAGACGACAACGTGAAAGGGATGCTGCTCGCGGTGGACAGCCCCGGTGGATTGGTGGCTGACAGCCACCAGATCTATCACCGCCTGAAGAAGTTCGCCGAGAAGAAGCCGATCTATGTGCAGATGAAGCGCATGGCGGCGTCGGGGGGCTACTACATTGCGATGGGAGCGGGAACCAAGGGACGCATCTTCGCCGAGCCAACGACCTGGACCGGCTCGATCGGCGTCATCATGCCGCGTTACGACCTCAGCCAACTGGCCTTGAAGATCGGCGTCATGTCCGATCCCCTGAAGACGGGCGAGTTCAAAGACTCCCCCAGCATGTTTCGACCGCTGACCGACAATGAACGCAAGCTGTGGGAGAACATTCTGGACCAGTCGTTCCAGACCTTCATCAAAGTCATCGACGAGAACCGCGAAGGACTCGACGCGAATGGCGTGAAAGTTCTCGCCACCGGCCAGATCTACACGGCCGACGACGCCCTGGCCAACAAACTGATCGATCAGATCGGCTTTCAGGAAGAATCCCTGGACGCGCTGAAGGAGCAGTTGAAGTTGAAAGAGGTGCGGATCATCACGTATGAAGTTTCCAAGACGCTGGCCGAGCAAATTCTTGGCGGTTCGATTCAAGCCAAGCCGCCCGTCGATCCCTGGAAGGCGTTGCTGGACGCCAGCGTCCCCCGCGCGTTGTACCTGTGTTCCTCGTGGCCTTCGCTGGCCGAGTGATTGTCTGATCGGGGAGTCTCGGATCTGCCAGCGCTTCCGGCTCGGAACGAACTTAAGAGAACGCTCTCATGACTAATTCCTCGCGACGTGAGTTTCTGGGAACATCATTGGCGGCCGGGGCGCTCAGCTCGCTCGGGACGACTGTCGCTGCGGACGAACTGCCCGTTGCCGCACCGCATCCGAAGGGGAAAGCCGAGCACTGCGTCTTTCTGTGGCTTGGTGGCGGCGCGGCTCAGATGGACACGTGGGATCCGAAAGCCAAGGGCGATCCCAAAGCGAAGAAAGCCGGGTCGTACTACGACTCCATCGACACGGCCATCCCCGGCACGAAGCTCTGCGAGCATCTGCCCGAGTGCGCCAAGATTCTCGACCGGTTCAACCTCGTGCGGACCGTCAATCACGACGTCATCGACGAGCACGCTTCGGCGGTGAACCGGATGCACGTCGGGCGGCCCGTCAGCGAGACGGTCACGTATCCGTCGATCGGCTCCGTCGTCGCGAAAGAGCGAGGTGCCGCGGGCGATGGCGTGCCGCCGTATGTCCTGATCGGCTATCCCAACCCGTCACGCGGTCCCGGTTTTCTGGGGGCTCAACACGGCTACGTCTACCTGACGGACACCTCCTCCGGCCCGAGCAGCCTGCAACGTCCGAACGACATCGCCGCCGAGCGCCAGTCGCGCCGCGATGCGTTGCTCGCCAAGACTCGCGACGAATTTCGACGCCGCTCGGACGGGAATGTCCTCGTCGAGAACTACGACCGCGCCGTCGCCGAGGCCGCGAAACTGGCGGGACCGCAGTTCATGAATCTGTTTCAACTCGACAAGGAACCGGCCGACCTGCGGAACCGCTACGGCGGCGAGTTCGGGCAGCGCTGTCTGCTGACGAGGCGGCTGTTGCAGGGAGGCGTCCGGTTCATTG
>JANODP010000035.1:0-15885 GCA_031412755.1 Schlesneria sp.
CACAGCCGTGGCACACGATCAATCCTGTTTCAACAGGCTGTTAGCCGCAGCAGGCGGTCCATGCGTGTCTGGCCCTTCGTTTCCTTCGTGATATTCTGTTCCAACTCTTCACCGGTGAGTCGCCGCCAACCCCACCGACCATCAATGATGGAAAGCCCGTGAGATGCTACCGACCGAGACCGTGACAATCACCGCCGAAGCCCTCCGTTCGTTCGCGACGAATCTGTTCGTGGCGGCGAACGTACCATCGAGCGAGGCGGCGTTGGTGGCGGGCAGCCTGGTCGATTCCAACCTGTGCGGGCACGAGTCGCACGGCGTGGTGCGGGTGGCCGAATACCTCGGCTTCCTCGAACGGGGCGAGCTGCGGTCGGGTGCCGAGTTGCAGGTCGTCACGCGCACGGCATCGCTGCTCGTGTGCGACGGGCACTTCGGGTTCGGACAGGTGCAGATGCGACGGCTGATCGACTTGCTCGAACCGATGGCGCACGAGCAGGGCCTGGCCTGCGGGACCATCCGGCGCTGCGGCCACGTCGGCCGGCTGGGCGAGTGGGTCGAGCAAGTCGCGCGCAGCAACCTCGCGGGCTTGATGTCGGTCAACGACAACGGCGTGCTGACGTGCGTCGCTCCGCCGGGCGGCGTGGAGCCGCGTCTCAGCACGAACCCGATCGCGATCGGAGTCCCCACCGCCACCGAACCACTCGTGCTCGACATCTCCACCAGCGTCGTGGCCAACGGCAAAGTTCGAGTTGCCTCGGTCGCTGGCCGCCCGTGTCCCGCTGGCTGGCTGCTCGACGCGAACGGACAACCGACGAACGACCCGACCGCCCGCTTCCGCGATCCCCCGGCAACGATTCTGCCAATGGGCGGCTACAAGGGATTCGGCCTCGGCCTGCTGTTCGACATCCTGATCGGCGGCCTCAGCGGCGGCTTCTGCCCTCCCGCCCCCGAGGACGAAGTCGAGTGCAACAACGTCTTACTAATCGTCTTCGACCCCGTACGGTTCAGCGGTCTGGACCACTTCGTCACTCAAAGCCAGACCCTGTGCGAATTCGTCCGCTCCACAAAGCCCGCCGATCCGGCCACCGAAATCCGCCTCCCCCACGATCGCAGCCGCCAAACCTCCGCCGCCCGACGAGCCAACGGCATCCCGCTCGACCCCGGCACCTGGAGCCACCTCACCGAATCTGCCCGGCGTCTGGGAGTCCCAATCCCCGAAACAATCCCCCTCCCAAACTGCGGCGACCAAACTTAATCACTTCACATCGGTCAGGCTGATTGGCTCGGCCAGGAGCGAGCGAGTGGCCTCATCAACGGAAAGCATGCACTTCCGGGCCTCCCACAAAGCCTCCAGACCCACTCACCCCTTCGAACGCCGGCCAAAGCCTGATAGACAGGACTTGACTGATGCTGAGCATATTGGCAACTTGTGTAACGTCTTTGCCGTGGAATGCGTTCGGCGAACTACGGAAGCTGGTTTCGCACGGGCTCGTTACCAAGTAATCGAATCTGCCAACACGCGATGATAATTCCATCATAGAGGACTCTGAAAACGAATACACCTCACTTCACGTCTAGTCGTTTTTCGACAATTTCAGAAGTTTGAGTCAAATACAATGTCCGACCCAAATCCTCAATTTGACGTGTTTCTCAGCCATAACAGCCGCGACAAATCGACGGTGCGCCGTCTTGGCACGGCTCTGAAACGCCGAGGACTCACCGTGTGGCTTGACGAATGGGAACTCATTCCTGGCCGCGCATGGCACGATGCTGTGGAAGTCATCATCAAAACAACAAAGTCTGCTGTTGTGATAGTTGGCGAAAACGGTCTCGGACCATGGGAACAACCCGAAATGCGAGCGTGTTTGAATGAATTCGTGAAACGGAAGTTGCCAGTCATTCCCGTTCTTTTGCCAAATACTCCTCATGAACCCGACTTGCCATTATTCTTGCAGACATTCACTTGGGTGGATCTTCGCAAAGGTTTAACTAAAGCTGGTTTGGACCGTCTTGAGTGGGGCATAACTGGAGCTAAACCAGTGACGTCAACTGAGCCAATCGAACAGGATTCGGCGTTTCCGACAATCACCAAATCGCAGCGTTCGCCACTGAAGACAACTACCGTCCATGAGTCTCCGATTATTTCCTATCCTGCGCGTTCTCCGGAAGCGATTGATGACACGAGTATGCCCGGGAAAGGTGATAAGACGAACGTAGCAGCGACTTTGAAACCTTTGCAAGTTCAGTCGCAGTCACGTCATTTCCGACTTATCAAGAAATATTACGCTGTCATTATAATTTTTATGGTCGTTATTGGATCGTCTTTTCATGACTACTTGTCAAATTCATTCGCGGCACTTCCGGTGAAACAGGCCAGATTACTTGCGTTTGAAACATCTCATGAGAACGGTCGGTTTATGAAATTCGCCGAAAAGGCGGATTTGTCATTCGGTGACGTTCGAGCACAAACAGTTGGTCAGTTGGATACGCTCACGAGGGCAGTGGAAGCATCTGAGCCCAGTGGTTTCGTGGCGAGATTGTTCACGTCACGCCATCAAAAGAATATGGTTGCGGCTCAGGTTCGGGAGGTAGCCAAAAGTCTGGAAGAGATTGAAGAGAATGAACTTGACTTTAGTGACTTTAAGAATGTTGCGGGAAAGGTCTCTGAGATTTTTAGGCTCAGTCAGGGTGACTTTGCCAATTCCTGCCAGTTTAGCGCGACGTTCGAGGACGAATTGCGAAGGAGCCTTCGGGTTAGTCGGAATCGCTTGAAGGGCTCGCTCGAGTATTTTGAACTTTCTATGCAGAAGGAGGCGAGTCATGACGACCTCGTTGTGATCGCAGCATCCAGTTGTGAAGACTGTCGAGATATGTTTTTGGGCCTGTGCTTCATCATGTTTTCTGATGGATATCGCGACAGAATATTACCGTCATCAGAATTGACAGAAATCGTAGCGTTGCAAGAGAAGTCGATGGGTTTGTTGCAGCAACTGCAAGATCAATTGACGTCGAACGAAGAATCGATCTGGAACAAGAAGATCGGTGATTATGTCAATAATAACCGTCATCGAATGGCCGTCATTGAGAAACTCATCAATAACGATCTCGGTGGTGCGGCGCGCATCTTGGCTGCGAAGTGATTGGACGATGTGGCTGGAGTCGTGCGTCTTCGGCGCCTCCACCGGCCCCGTGAACGAAATCCGCCCAAGCACCGACAACTCCCGCCAGCGTCCGGCAACTTCTTGGAAGCCGGACGCTGGCGTTTTTTTTTGGAGCCGCTGGCTGTAACGTGTCAGACGGAAATTGATGGACGAACCCCACCATTTCGTTTATGGCGACTTTCCCTGAAAGACATTCATGACATCGAACATCCCCGGTCCCGTGGCTCCGCCGAAACGCATTCTGATGGGGCCCGGGCCCAGTGACATTCATCCGCGAGTCCTGTTGGCCATGGCGGCTCAGACGGTCGGGCATCTCGATCCGTATTTCCTTCAGATCATGGATGAGACGCAGACGATGCTGAGGCAGGTCTTTCGGACTCAGAACAAGCTGACGCTGGCCATCAGTGGCACCGGCAGCGCCGGGATGGAGGCGGTCGTCTGCAATCTGATCGAGCCGGGCGACAAGATGATCGTCTGCGTGAACGGGGTCTTCGGCGGACGGATGGCCGACGTGGCGGGTCGCTGCGGGGCCGAGGTCATCAAGCTGGAGCGGCCGTTCGGTGAGATCTTTTCCTCGGACGAGATCGAAGCGGCCGTGAAGCAGCACCGTCCCAAGGTGCTGGGCATCGTGAATGCCGAGACGTCCACCGGTGCCTCGCAACCGGTGGCCGATATCGCTCGCATCTGTCACGAGAATGGAGCACTCATCGCCGTCGACTGCGTGACGTCGCTCGGCGGCCAGCCGGTCGAAGTCGATGAGTGGCAGCTTGACGGTGTCTACAGCGGGACTCAGAAATGTCTGAGTTGTCCGCCGGGGTTGGCCCCCGTCACGTTCAGCGACCGCGCGGTGGCGGCGATCGATGCGCGGAAGACGAAGGTGCAAAGCTGGTATCTCGACATGCAAATGGTGAAGGACTACTGGGGGAGCAACCGCGCCTATCACCACACCGCGCCGATCAACATGAATTACGGGCTGCACGAGGCGCTGCGCATCGTGCTGGAGGAGGGCTTGGAGGTTCGTTTCGCCCGGCATCAGCGAAACCATCTCGCCCTGAAGGCCGGTCTGAAGGCGATGGGCTTGCAGTACGCCGTAAAGGAAGGTCAGCAGCTTCCGATGTTGAACGCCGTCCTGATTCCGGCCGGAGCCGATGACGTGGCCGTTCGCAAACAGTTGCTGGGCGAATTCGGCATCGAGATCGGCGGGGGGCTCGGCCCGATGAAGGGCAAGACGTGGCGCATCGGCCTGATGGGTGTTGCCAGCAGTCCGTCGAATGTCCTGGTGTTCCTCGGGGCACTCGAAAAATGTCTGCTCGATCAGGGGCTGACGGTGGCGGCCGGTGCGGGCGTTGGCGCGGCGAACGCCTCGTACCGGTCAGCCTGACCGAGCGGGTGCCGACGAAGACTGTGACGGCGATTTCTCCGAAAAGATTGCCGGTTGAGGCTTTGTGAGATCAAACTTCGGATTCTCCCCATGTTGAAATGGTCGGAACGGTCGGGAAAACTTTTCGGCCGGACCGGTTCGAGCCGATGAATCCACTTGACGGTTTCGATGCGACGACGGTAGCCTGTTCCTCCGTTGACTCGCCCAGCCGTGTTGACCTGCCTGAACTCCCGCTAATTGATCCTGCCCAAATTCGCGAGTCGAGCCATCTACGGAACGAATCGCGGACAATCAAACCTGGTCCTGCCTCAGACCTGTGATCCCGTTGGTTTTGAACGAGACCCACCGTTGTTGGTCTCGCTGACTGCGCTATCAGACCTGCCCTCCTGTTTACCTCGGAGACTTCGTCATGCCTCAGTCCTGCAATCCAGGCCATTTCTCGAAACTCAATCGCCGCGGCTTTCTGTCCGTCGGCATGCTGGCGGGAGCGGGCCTCACGCTCCCCGACCTGCTGCGAAACAATGCTGCCCGTGCTGACCTCAAGAATTACAAGAACTTCGAGGGGACCGCGAAGTCCGTCATCCACATCTATCTGCCGGGTGGGATGGCTCACCAGGAGTCCTTCGATCCGAAGCCGCATGCTCCGATCGAATACCGCGGTGAGATGAAGCAGGTCGCCACCAAGATCAGTGGTGAGATGTTCGGCGACACGCTCGTCAAGACGGCCGACATCGCCGACAAGCTGACCGTCATTCGTTCGATGACGCACGGTGAGGCGGCTCACGAACGCGGCACGCACAACATGTTCACGGGCTACCGACCCAGCCCCGCGTTGCAGTACCCCTGCATCGGCTCGGTCGTCAGCCACGAGTACGGTCCCCGCAACAATCTGCCACCGTACGTCTGCGTTCCCAACATGCCGAATGAGTTCGCCGGCAGCGGCTATCTCAGTTCGGCCTTCTCGCCGTTCAGCCTCGGCAGCGACCCGGCGGCCGGTGGTTTCAAGGTTCGCGATCTCGACCTGCCGAACGGTGTCGATGACAGCCGCTTCGCGACTCGTCGTTCGGCGCTCGAAGCGGTCAACTCGCACTTCCAGAAGAAAGAGAAGTCCGACGACCTGACCGCGATGAACACGTTCTACGATCGCGCATACGCTCTCATTAGTTCGCAGGCCGCTCGCGAGGCGTTCGACATCGAAAAGGAAACGCCAGCGGTGCGAGACGAATACGGTCGCAACACGGCAGGTGCCCGCATGCTGCTCGCCCGACGCCTCGTTCAGGCGGGTGTGCGACTGGTCAACCTGACCTACGGTGGCTGGGACATGCACAACAGCATTGTCGCCGGCTTCCGCAATCAGATGCCTTCGTTCGATCAGGCCTTCTCGACACTGATCCGTGATCTCGATCGGACCGGGTTGCTGAAGGACACGCTGGTCATGGTCTCGTCCGAGTTCGGCCGCACGCCGAAGATCAACGCTCAGGCCGGTCGAGATCACTACCCCAAGGTCTTCAGCGTGGTGCTGGCTGGTGGCGGCATCAAGGGTGGCTACATCCACGGCTCGTCGAACTCGACCGCTTCGGAGCCCGAAGAGCTGGCGATGGGACCGGAAGACCTGTTCACGACGGTGTACCACTGCATGGGCATCGTCGCCGACAAGGAACTGATGGCTCCCGGCGATCGACCGATCGAAATCGTTGACGGCGGCAAGGTCATCAAAGAACTGCTCGCCTGATTCTCTTGGATGTTGCCGTCTTGCGGAGCGAGGCGGTTGAATCGATCAGATGAATACCTGACACGGATGGTCGGCATGGTCCGGCCATCCGTGTTCTGCAAACCGCCGACTCTCCCGCCTGACTCTTTCCATCCCGACGTTGTTTGCTGTCGCATCGTTCATCACCCGGTGACGTGCGACCAAGGGGGCAAAATGACGGTGCGACCGTTCGCTCGATTCCTGCTGTCTTCGCTGACGATCCTGTGTGTGGCCTCATCCGGCTTCGCCGCCAGCCCGGTGCTGTCGAACATCATGCCACGCGGCGGCCAGCGCGGCACGGAGGTTGAAGTTCTCTTCAACGGCCAGCGGTTCGAGGACGCTCAGGAGTTGATGATCTACGAACCGGGGATCGAGGTCGCCGAGTTCGCGGTCGTCAGCCCAACCCAGGTCAAGGCGAAGCTCAAGCTCGCCGCCGACGTCTCGCTGGGGACGAAACACATCCGGGTCAGGTCCGCGACCGGCGTGTCCGATCTGCGGACGTTCCGCGTCGGAGCGCTGCCGACCGTTGCCGAGAAGGAGCCGAACAGCGACTTCAAGGTGCCGCAGGTTGTCGCGAACAACGTCACCGTCGAAGGGATCATCCAGAACGAAGACGTCGATTACTTTGTCATCGAAGCGAAGCAGGGGGAGCGAATCACCGCCGAGGTCGAGGGCATCCGGCTCGGCGACACGATGTTCGATCCCTATGTCGCGATTCTCAACGAGGCTCGTTTCGAGCTGTCGACCAGCGACGATGCGGCTTTGATCTGGCAGGACGGTGTCGCGTCGATCGTCGCTCCGGCCGACGGCAAGTACATCGTGCAGATTCGCGAGAGCAGCTACGGCGGCAACGGAGCGTGTCACTATCGCTGCCACATCGGAAACTATCCGCGTCCGCTGGCCATCGTTCCCGCTGGTGGCAAGCCAGGTCAAAAGTTGAACGTGAAGTTTCTGGGCGATGTCGCGGGTGAGTTCACTCGCGAAATCACGCTCCCCGCAGCGGCAGACTCCGAGTTCGCCGTGTTCGCTCAGGACGACAAGGGAATCTCGCCGTCGGGTAACCGGTTTCTGCTGAGCGATCTCGAAAACAGCATTGAGGTCGAGCCGAACGAGACCATTCAACAGGCGACGAAGGCCGCCGCGCCGATCGCGTTCAACGGAGTCCTGTCGTCGAAGACCGACGTCGATTTCTTCGGCTTCACCTCGACGAAGGGTCAAACGCTGGAGATTCACGTCTACGCGAGACGCATCCGCTCGGAACTCGATCCGGTGCTCGTCATCTACAACGCGCAGGGCGGAGCCATCGCGAGCAACGACGACACGGGCGGTCCCGACAGCTACGTCCGCTTCGCCGTTCCAGCCGATGGCGAGTACTTCCTCGAAGTGCGAGATCATTTGAAGCGGGGCGGCGACGCGTATCACTACCGCGTCGAAATCAGCCCACTCAAAACGGAAGCCCTGCTGGGTTTGAACGAGTTCCAACAGTACGTCGAGCCGCACATCGCGGTCCCGCAGGGAAATCGGTTCGCGCTGCTCGTCAACGCCAATCGTCAGGGTTTTGGTGGTCCGTTGAAGTTCGCTGGCGAGAACCTTCCCGCCGGAGTGACCATCGAATCATTCGGCATGGCGGCCGATCAGGGGGTCGCACAGGTGATTTTCGTCGCTGCTCCCGACGCAGCAGTGGCGGGCAAGCTCGGTCAGATCACGGGAACGCTGGACGATCCGGCCAATCCGACTCCGCCCACCGGCAAGGTGCGATTGCCCACCGTGCTCGTTCGCGGTCAGAACAACCGCCCGTTCTGGACCGAGTCCACGGAAGCCCTGGCAATGGCGGTGACGCAAAAGGTTCCATTCACGCTCCAGATCGTCGAGCCCAAGGTGCCGCTGGTGCAGGGCGGACAGATGTCGCTCAAAGTCGTGGCGACCCGCGAAGGTGAATTCAAGGCTCCGATCAAGATTGAGGTTCTACTCAACCCGAATGGCGTGAACTCCAGTCGCGAGATCTCGATCGCCGAAGGGCAGACCGAAGCCACGATTCTGTTGAATGCGGCCGGAAACGCCCAGGTGAAGGACCACAAGATTGCCATTCGAGGCACGGCAACGGTTGGCACGGGGCCGGTTGATGTTTGCTCACCATTCGCGACCCTGAAAGTGGCCGAAGCCTACATGAAGTTCAATTTCCTGGCTGCTGCGATCGAGTTGGGAGCCGAGACAGAACTTGTCGTGAAGGTCGAGAATGCGAAGCCTTTTGAAGGCAATGCGACCATCCAGTTGATTGGCCTGCCGAACAAGGTCACGACGACGCCGGCCGAGTTCAACAAGGGCACGGCAGAGTTGATCTTCAAGGTGAAGGCCGAAGCCGACGCGGCACCCGGCATCAGCAAGAACCTGTTCTGTCAGGTCGTCGTCACCGAGAGCGGTGAACCGATCATCCACAACATTGGCAGCGGTCAGCTTCGCGTGGACAAACCGCTGCCGCCGAAGGTCGCGCCGATGCCCGTGGCCGCCGCCACGCCGGTGCCTCAGCCTGCGGCTCCTGTTGCCGCCGCTCCGGCCAAGCGGCTGACGCGACTCGAACAACTGCGGCTTGAGCAAGAGCAGCGAGTCAAGGGCCAGGCCGGCGCCGCTCCTGCGGCAGAGGCCAAGCCCGCCGGCGGACAATAATTTCAGCAAGACAACCCGGACGGGCGCTCTGCCCGGGACCGTGTGACGTGAACAAGTTTGCAGTGACTTCAAGGACAGCGACATGCCACGGACTTCGATTCTGACAACGGGCTTTGTGTGGGGACTGACGTGCGTCGCGGGAGCGACGGCATTCGCCCAGTCGCCGCTGGTGCAACTCAACGTCTATCCGACCGACGTGAATCTCACGACGGCGAAGGATCGGCAACTCGTCGTGGTGCAGGCCGTGCAGGCGGACGGCATCACGCGCGACGTGAGCAAAGAGGCGACGTGGACCCTCGCCAATCCGGCCCTCTGCCGCCGCGAAGGAACGACGTTTTATCCGACCGCCGATGGGCAGACGGAACTCAAGGTCGAGTTCGGCGGGAAGATGCTCACGGTTCCCGTGAAGGTGGAGCGGGCGGCGGAGGTCCGGCCGATCAGCTTCAAGCTGGACGTCATGCCGGTCTGGATGAAGTCCGGTTGCAACACGGGAAGCTGTCACGGAGCGGCTCGCGGCAAGGACGGCTTCCGGCTGTCGTTGTTCGGATTCGATCCCAATGGCGACTATCTCCGCATCACGCGCGAAATGCCCGGTCGGCGGATCGACCTTGCCGTGCCAGAAGCCAGCCTGATGATCGAGAAGTCGATCGGCGTTGTCCCCCACACGGGTGGCAAGCGGTTCGAGCGACAGTCGGAACTCTGCCAGACCGTGGTTGACTGGATCGCCGCGAGTTGCCCTCAGGACGCGGCTGACGTTGCCACCTGTGTGGCTGTCGACATTTACCCGAAGAGCGGTGTGCTTGATGGCGAGGGGACGACGCAGCAAGTCACCGTGCGCGCCAAGTATTCGGACGGCACCGACCGCGACGTGACGTCGCTGGCGCTGTTCCTCTCGAACAATGACACCTCGGCGACGATCTCGCCCGATGGAACGATCACCGCCGGCGCGCGGGGCGAAGCGTTCGTCATGGCCCGCTTCTCGACCTTCACCGTCGGGTCGCACTACGTCGTCCTGCCGAAGGGACTCGTCTACGAGGACAAGCCCAAGGCACAGGTCAACTACATCGACGAACTCGTCAACCTGAAGCTCAAGAAGCTGCGCATCGATCCGTCGGGCAAGGCCAATGATGAAGCGTTTCTGCGCCGCGTCTACGTCGATCTGATTGGCATGGTGCCGAGCGAAGAGGAATACGTCCGCTTCATGTCGAGCACCGAAGCCGACAAGCGCGACAAGCTGATCGACGAACTGCTCGGCCGCAAGGAGTTCACCGAGGTCTGGGTCGGCAAGTGGGCCGAATGGCTGATGATGCGGTCGTCGAACCAGACGAGCCTGAAGTCGATCACGCTCTACTACACATGGCTGTCCGAGCAGATTGCCGACAACGTACCGCTCGACAAGATGGTCCGCGAGATTCTCGGGGCCAACGGCGGGACGTTCAAGAATCCGCCAACCAACTTCTACCAGATCGAACCCGACCGGCTGAAGGTCGCCGAGAACGTCGCTCAAATTTTCATGGGGATGCGGACGCAGTGCGCCCAGTGCCACAACCATCCGTTCGACCGCTGGACTCAGGACGAGTACTACAGCTTTGCCGCGTTCTTCTCGCAGGTCGGCCGCAAGACCGGCGAAGACTACCGCGAACAGATCGTCTTCAACTCGGGTGGCGGCGAAGTGAACCATCCCGTCGGTGGCCGCGTGATGCCTCCCGTGTTCCTCGGTGGCGGGCCGGCCGATGTCGCCGGCAAGGATCGGCGAGTCGTCCTGGCCGACTGGCTTGCCTCGCCCAAGAACCCGTACTTCGCTCAGAACTTCACGAACCGCATCTGGCACCACTTCTTCGGAATCGGAATCGTCGAGCCGGTGGACGACGTGCGCGTCAGCAACCCCGCCTCGAACGAGCCGCTGCTGCTGGAGTTGGCCAAGCGGTTCACCGAGTCCAACTACGACTTCAAGGCGATGGTCCGGGACATCTGCCGTTCGGAAGCCTACCAGCGCTCGACCGAGAAGAACGCCAGCAACGACACCGACGAGCGTAATTTCGCCCACCAGTCATTGCGCCGCATCAAAGCCGAATCGATGCTCGACATTCTCAGCCAGGTGACGAACACGAAAGACAAGTTCCCGCGTCTGCCACTCGGCGCGCGGGCCGTCCAGATCGCCGACGGGGCGACGAGCAACTACTTCCTCACGACGTTCGGTCGGGCGACCCGCGAGACCGCCTGTTCGTGTGAGGTGAAGATGGAGCCAACCCTCTCGCAGGCGCTGCATCTCCTCAACGGAGACACCTCCAACGCGAAGATTCAACAGGGAGGCATCCTGGCCGCGATGTTGAAAGAAAAAGTGCCGCCGGAACAAATCATCGAGCGACTCTACATCCGCTGTGTCAGCCGCAAGCCGACGCCGGAAGAGATGGCGAGCCTGAAGCCGCTGTTTGTCGAGGGGAGCGACCCGAAGCCCGCTCTGGACGACATCTTCTGGGCACTGCTCAACAGCCGCGAGTTCCTGTTCAATCACTGATGGTGCTTCGACTCAAAACTTGACGAGTGTCTTGGATCATGCCGATGAATCGTTTTGCTCTCCCGTTGGTCGCGTTCGTTCTTCTGGCCGCGTCGGTCTTCGCTCAAGAGAAGGCTGCCGCGCCGGCACCCAAAGAAGAAAAGATCACGTACGATCAGCACATCGTGCCGATCTTTCGCGAGAAGTGCGGGTCGTGCCACAACGCGAACGACAAGAAGGGCGATCTCGTCCTCGACAATTACGGCCTCGCCATGCAGGGCGGGGCGTCGGGTGAGGTCGTGCGGACGGACGGAGACGCCTCGCAAAGCCAGCTCTATCTTGTCGTGGCCCATCTCTCCGAGCCGAAGATGCCGCCGAGTCAGCCGAAGCTGCCCGACGAGCAGCTCACCCTGATCCGCAAGTGGATCGAGGGGGGTGCGTTGGAGAACGCCGGTAGCAAGGTGAAGCCGAAGAAGAACATGGCGGTTGGCAAGGTCGAGGTCTCGAATGCGCGACCGGCCGGGCCGCCGCCGATGCCCGAGAACCTGCCGATCGACCCGCTGCTCGTTGCCTCGCGCGGCAATGGTGTAACGGCACTGGCCAACAATCCGTGGTCGTCGCTCGCCGCCGTGGCGGGCCACAAGCAGGTCTTCCTCTACGACACGAAGTCGCTCGAACTCGCGGGCGTGCTGCCGTATCCCGAGGGTGTCGCGCACATCCTCAAGTTCAGCCGCAACGGCCAACTGCTGCTGGCGGGTGGCGGACGCGGCTCGCATTCCGGCAAGGTCGTCGTGTGGGAGGTCAAGACGGGCAAGCGGGTCATCGAAGTCGGTGCCGAGTACGACGTCGTGCTGGCCGCCGACATCAGTCCCGATCAGACGCAGATTGCGCTCGGCGGTCCGAAGAAGATCGTTCGCGTTTACGATGTCTCGACGGGCGAACTGCTGTATGAAAAGAACAAGCACACCGACTGGATCACGACCCTCGAATACAGCCCCGACGGCGTGCTGCTCGCGACGGCCGATCGCAGCAACGGCCTGTTCGTGTGGGAAGCCTTCACCGGGCGCGAGTTCTATTTCCTGACCGGCCACACCGGCGCGATCACCGACGTCAGTTGGGCGCCGGACTCGAATGTCCTCGCGTCGTGCAGCGAGGACACCACGATCCGGCTGTGGGAGATGCAGAACGGCACACAGATCAAGAACTGGGGCGCACACGGTGGTGGTGTGTCGGCGGTCGAGTTCACGCGCGACAACCGCATCGCTTCGACGGGCCGGGACAATACCGCCAAACTCTGGGACATCAATGGCGGCGCGCTGCGGGCCTTTCCCGGCTTGGGCGATCTCGGGATGGAAGTCGCGTTTGACGTCGAGACCGATCGGCTGCTGTGCGGCGATCTGACGGGAGCCATTCACGTCTGGAACGCGAAGGACGGCGCGGTCCTCGGCCAACTGAACACGAATCCGCCGTCGCTGGCCAAACGGATCGAAACCACGGCGCAGAGTTTTTCCGCAGCGGAAGCCGCTACGAATCAGGCCGTCGCGCAACTGGCCGCATTGAACAAGGCCATCGCCGATCGCAAGGCCGCTGCCGATGCCGCGGTCAAACTGGCGAATGACACGCAGGCCGCGATCGATCCGGCCACCAAGGCCAAAGCCGCCGCCGACGCGGATGTCGTGGCGAAGACGCAGGCGCTGACGGCGGCCGACACGAACATGACAAATGCCGCCGCCGCTCAAACGAAGGCGGCGGGTGAGCGGGAAGTCGCCAACAAGGCGGCGGCGGACCTCACCGCCAAGGTGAAGGCGGCGGTGGAGGCAGTCAACGCGACGGACGCCGCTGCGACACAGGCCCTCGCCGCTGCCGAAGCCAAACCGGACGACGCGGCGCTGAAGGCGGCTGCTGCCGAGACAACGAAGAAGGCGGCCGAGGCGTTGGCCGCTTTGTCGGAATTGACGAAGCTCAAGGGGGCGGCCGTGCAGCAGCTTCCTGCCAAGAGCGAAGCGTTTGGTACCGCCAACATTGCACTGAACAACGCGAAGGTCGCCCGGGAGAAGTCGGCTGCGGACAAGGTGGCCTCGGACAAGGGGGCCGTCGATGCGGCGGCGAAATTGAAGGCCGCGATGGACGCCGCCGTGGCGGCAAAGGCCAACGCGGACAAGGCGGTTGCGGCCGCGGTCGTCACGCCCGAACAGCAGAAGCAGGTCACCGATACGGATGCGGCAGCGAAGGCCAACGCCGAAAAGGCCGCCGGAATCAAAGCCCAACTCGACCGGCTCAACGCCGCCAAAGGCCGCACGCTCCAGACGGCGGATGCCACCGCGAAGTAAGGGGCTGTGCATTTACTACGTCCGAGAGTTCGCACGGACTTCACTGTACTCATCTTTCTGCCGCTCTCTTTCTGTCTTCCCGCTTCAGTCTTGCAGGAAGAAGGAGACAGAAAGAGAGCGGCAGAAAGATTGCAGAGCGAAGAGTCGGAAGTGGACGGGGAAGTGTGCCGATCCTGCAAACCACGGTGTCGTTCTTAAAACAGTGTCGTTCTTAAAACGGCGCCACACACCTGACAGCCATTCTCGGACGTAGTAAATGCACAGCCCCTAAGGGACGCAAAGCCGCCAGCTCCCGGGCTGGTGTTTGAACGATCAGAAACTCTTCAAGTTTCTCCTTCCGAGACTTGGCGATCCTTGGCGTCTCCGCCGCTTGGCGTCAATTCTGCGCGGCGCGCGAAGAAACAGAATGTTAGTAGTACGGAGAGACGGCGGGCAGTTTGTGAGGGTTGATGGACGGCGTTCAGACTCGACTCTGGCCCTCAACCTTCGACGTTCAACCTTCGACCTTCCCCCGCCCCGCTCGGAAATGTCTCGCTGTGGGCCGCGAGGGGTCTATCACTTCATTCCCACCGGTGATCAGATTTTGCTGGCATTCCTCGCCGGAACTCAGAACAATCTCACAAGCTCCCGTCGAGCATCGATGGTGCAAACATCCGAAGTCTTTGGATGATTCAAACGCGAAATCTTGGAGTGCTTCTGCGCCGAGTGGCAATACATCCATGAATTGCGACTGACGACAAAGCGTCCGTTCGGAGCGGTGAGGCGTACGCGAAAGGGTGGAAGTCGTTCGCGAACTGTGACAAACCGCGTGCGTGGAGATCCGAATCGTGTGCGTGACATGGAAAACCGTCAGTGTGAAGCCGACAGTCGCGCGCGGGGAATCGGTTTCACTGGGCGGGAAGCCAGAGGGAGCGCGCGGGAAATCATTTCCGGCGCATGAGAAATCATTTCAGCGCGCGGGATGCCAGTTTCAGCCAGCCAGAAACCAGTTCCACTGCGCGGGAAGACAGTTTGAGTGTGCGGGAAATCAGTTCCGTGAGACGGAACCTGTTTTCAGCGCACGGGAATCTCATTTCAGTGCGAAGGTGTTCAACTTCAGCGTGCGACAATTCAATTTCCGTGCGGTGGAATCCAACTTTCGTGCGCTCGAATTCAAATTCAGTACGAGGAAAATGGAAAACGGAATACTCAAACCGGGATTTCGAGCGCGTCTTGTGACGACTCAAGTGGTTTCTGAATGGAGGTTTGTGCTGCTTCTCAACGAAAGGGGACTGTCATGGCCAAAGCTCGGGTGAAACTCAATCTGCAAGGTTTGACGGATCAGGAACTCGTTCAGAGGACTCGGACTGTGGTCACGCAGTCCACGGGGGTTCCGGTGGCGGCCGGTTCGCCGGTCCCGCTGGCTGAACTCACCACGAGGGCCGATAAGTTGGAGGCCAAGCAGGGAGAGATCGATACGCACAATCAGCAGGGGCTGGTGCTGACCAGCCAACTCGCGACGCTGCGGACGTCGCTGTTCGATGGATTGAGCGGTTTCGGCGGGTACATCGACATCGTCGCGGCGGGCGATGAGACGGTCATTCGCAGCACCGGCTGGGATGTCCGGCTGCCAACCACGACGCCGGTCGGAGCGCTCGGTCAGGTGCAAAACCTCTCGGTCACCGTCGGCGATCACGACGGCGAAATCGACCTCGACTGGGACAACGTCCGCGGCGCGAAAGGCTACCTGATGCAGCAAAGCCCCGACCCCGTGACGCCCACCAGTTGGGTCTCACTCAACTAGGTCAGCCCCTCGAAGGCGACGATCAAGAATCTGACCAGCGGCACCAAATACTGGTTCCGCGTCGCCGCCACCGGCACCGACGGTCCCGGCCCCTGGAGCAACCCCGTCGCCAAGATCGCCCCGTAGTCAATCGCCATGATTGAGTGTGGCTGGGGTCGACGCTTCGTCGCCCCCAGCCCGATGAATATTCAGATCACAAACGGGGGGGGCTCGAAGACTCGACCCCCGCCACACCGCCCCGCCGGCTCAACAGGAACACCTTATGACAGACGCGGACACGACGCCGAACGAAGGCCCCTCGAAGGACGAACTCAAGCACGCC
>JANODP010000036.1:0-27968 GCA_031412755.1 Schlesneria sp.
GTGCATCTGCTGAAAGTTGGCGATTGACCGAGAAACAACCGCAGCATGGTCGGGCAATTGCATTGCCAAAAGTTGCGGATGCCAAAAACCACTTACGTTCAGGCGTTTTCCGTAAGTTCCGATTTGAAATGAGATTGAGAAAAGGGTTAACGGCGTTGAGTGGCACCCGGCGTGACACGGACACCCGTGCGGACTCCCTGAGAGTCGCTTGTCGTGGCTCGGAAGCTGCCAAAATGGCGACTGGAAGGGGCTTTGGGGAGCGGTTGGGGGTCGAAAGCCACAAGTACTGCGTGGAAAAGCGTTTTGGTGCGTTACATCCGGACCCTCACGCATTACATGAGCACCCTCACGCATTACATGGGCACCTCCACGGACTACATGAGCACCCTCAGGGACGAAACATGGACCTTCATGGATGACACGGGCACCTCCACGGACTACATGCGGTCATGCATGACCCGGGAACCCTCCCGGATGACCTGAGGATCGGGATGGAATCCATGTGAACCCTCCCGGGTGACATGCGGACCCTCAGGGATGACATGCGGACCCTCACAGATTCCGCGCGAGGGGTCACTCCGTGAGACATCCACTTGCAAGCGATTCGCGTGGGGTGCAGTCGTCAATTGGTGGTGCTTGGTTTTCGGCCCGAAGGGCCATCCATTCGCCCAGCCAGGGCCATCGGCCCTGGGAAAGGTGTCGCGGGAAGATTTGAGGCCCAACGGGCCGACAGTTCGTCCCCCTATTCCGCTGGAACTTCTCGATTCCGGTTCGACGTGGCCTGAAGTACAGGAGAATTGCCGGCCCGTTGGGCCTCTGGTGCGAGAGACGGCTTGATTCCAGGGCCGTTGGCCCTGGCTGGGCGAATGAATGGCCCTTCGGGCCGGAAGATGTCACCTCCAAATTTTCGGCCCCATCAAGCCCCGGGCGAACCGGGGCGAATGAATGGCCCTTCGGGCCGGAAGATGTCACCACCGGGCCGGAAGGGGTGACCATCAATTAACGACTGCACCCTTCCCACCCTCTTCGGCTCGAGACGGATCGACAACCTCAAGCCGGTCCGACTAGGATACTTCCCGTGGGTTGAGTCGAGTCGGGGCCGGAGACAGTGATGCTCAGTCTTCAAGCGGATGGCGTTCGGTTGTGTGATCGTGTCTCGCGACGGGAAGTCGTGCGGGTGGGCGGGTTGAGTGCCTGTGGACTGGCGTTGCCTCAGCTCCTAAGGCCCGTGACCGCGTCGGCGGCGGGGGCTCACGCCGGGGTGTCGGGCGGGAAGGCTCGTTCGTGCATTGTGCTGTTCCTGATGGGTGGCCCGCCGCAGCATTCGACGTGGGACCCGAAGCCCGATGCGCCGCAGGACGTGCGCGGTGAGATCGCTCCCCTCGACACGAATGTCCCGGGCATGCAGTTCGGGGAACTGATGCCGCGACTGGCGAAGCAGGCCGACAAACTGGCCGTGTTGCGGGCGGTCTCGACGGGCGACAACGCTCATTCGTCGAGCGGCTACTACATGCTGACGGGGCGGCCTCACACGCCGATGAATGCCGAGAACGCGAACCCCGGTCCTCCCAACGACTGGCCCAACCTCGGTTCGGTCGTGCAACGGTTGAGCGGACAAGTCGGCGATCTGCCGTCGGCCGTCCGTCTGCCGGGACACATCTTCAACACCGACGGCTCGGTCTGGCCGGGCCAGGATGGCGGGATGCTCGGCCATTCTCTCGACCCGTGGCTGTTCAAGTGCGAGCCCGCGTCGCCCGATTACCGCATCACCGAGTTCCAGTTGCCGGCCGATGTCTCGCTGGAGCGGCTCACGGCGCGGCGCGACCTGGTTCGCATGATCGACCGCCAGCACGCGGAAGCCGCCGCGATCAGTCGCCTGCAAACGTTCGGCGACCAGCAGCAGCGGGCGTATGGCGTGCTGTCTTCGGCCGCCTCGCGCGGCGCGTTCGACCTCGCCTTGGAAACACCGCAGACCCGCCAGCGATACGGCATGTCCCAGTTCGGGCAAAGTTGTCTGCTGGCCCGACGCATGGTCGAGGCCCACGTGCGACTGGTTCAGGTCAACTGGTTTCGCGGTCCGGATGAGCCGTCGGACAACCCGTGCTGGGACTCACACACGAATGAGACGAAGCGGCTGAAAGAAGTACTCGTGCCGCCGATGGATCAGGGGTTCGCGGCACTGATCGAGGATCTGTCCGAACGGGGCCTGCTCGATGAGACACTGGTCGTCTGCCTGTCCGAGTTCGGACGGACTCCCAAGATGAACGGCCGCGCCGGTCGCGATCACTGGGGACCGGTCTTCTCGATCGCGCTGGCGGGGGGCGGCATTCGCGGAGGGACCGTGTACGGGGCATCCGATGCGATGGGAGCCTATCCCCGCACGGGCCTCGTCCGTCCCGAAGACATCACCGCGACGATGTTCCACTGCCTCGGCTACACGCCAGAGACCGAGTTTCTCGACCGCCAGAGCCGCCCGCATCCCATCAGCCGCGGGCAGGTGATTCAGCAGATTCTGGGTTAGAGGGAACGCGCGAGTGACGCCCCTCAGTGCGGGCACCCCCCTCGACCCCGGCCCCTTTCCCCGGAGGGGCATTGGTCTCGACACCACTCAGAACAACCCCTTGAATCGCCAGTCATCGGCTTCCGTCACCGTCAAATCAGGACTGGCAGAACGATGGGGGCAGAACGATGAAGACGAACTTTCACCGCCGTTTCTTTCTTCCATCGTTCTGCCCGCATCGTTCTGCCAGTCTCCTCGGAGAGTCATGTCGAAGGCGACAGACATCGCAACAAGAGGTGTAGAGACCCATGCCGGAGGGGCGAGGGGAGGAAGAGTCGCGCGTCGCTACCCGGTTCACTTCGTTTCGCGGCCGTCGTCCTGCGGGTAGAGCAGGATTCGGTCGTGAGTCAGCAGCAGCAGGTCGGGCAGGCCGTCGCCGGTGACGTCTGCGATCAGCGCTTCGCGGGGTTCGGCGTCTCCCGATTCGTCGTCGTTGCGGAAACTCTTTTGCTCGAAGACGCGGAAGTAGAGCGCGTGCTTCAAGCCCGAGTCGGCGCGGTATTGGAGCACCTCGATGAAGTGGCTGCGGGTGTCGGTCATGACGAGGTCGATCTTGCCGTCGCCGTTCAGGTCGCCGGCGACAACGTCGGTGGGGTAGATCTTTTCGAGCTGGCTCTCAAACGACGCGACTTCCTTCAGGGCGGGAGCCGAGGCACCGGCGTAGAGTACCGCGAACTTGTCGGCGCCAAACAGCAGCAGGTCGTCGCGCTTGTCTCCGTTGAAATCGGCGACCTTCAGCGACTTGAACGGGAAGTCGCCGATGTCGATTTCCTTCCACTGGGTGTAAATCCCATCGACGCGGTGCAGCACGCGCAGTTTCTTGACGCCGGTGTCGATCAGGGCGATCTCGGGTTCGGGCTTGCCGTCGAGTTCGATGACCGTGGCGCCGACGATCTTCGAGTTGGATTCGCCCGCGTTGAACTGCTCGACCACCTGCCAGCGCTTGTTCTCGCCCAGCACCATGAACCGCGCGAAGTTGTCCTGCGCGACGAGCAGACCCTTTTTCTCGCCCAGCGTGGCAAACGAGACCGCTCCCGGCGAGACCGCTCCCAACCCGAGGTTGCCGCTGATGACGATCTCGGTCGGAATCCCCTCGGCGCTCAGACCAAACAACTGCGGCGGCTTCGACGTTCCCTGAAAGATCAGAAACTCGGGCCGCTCGTCCCCGAAGATGTCGGCCTGAATGAGCCGATCGGGCGTCCCCTTCAATTCGAGAGTGATGGCCGTCTTGTCGCCAAATTTGTACGGCTGCCATTCACCGCTCGCGGTCCGCTTCAGGGCTTGCAGCGAATACTCGGACGAGCGGTCCTTCTTCGTTTTGGCAATGAAGACGAGTTCGGGCCGCTTGTCGCCGTCCAGGTCGACCAACTCCTGTCCACTGGTTTCCACTTCGATGGGCAGCGACTCGGGGAACGTGAGCCGTCCCTCGTCGAAGCGGCTGAGACCGAGCGTCTTCTCGGGACCGCTGTGAACGACGACCTCGGCCTTGCCGTCGCCGTCGAAGTCAGCGGCGCGAATCTGATCCGCGCCGCTGAGCCCGGGAAACGGCGTGCCGAGATCGAGGCCGCTGCCAGCTCGCTGGCGGAACACGAGCACGCGCGAAGCATCGGGATCGGTGACAGCCAGGTCGATCAGGCCGTCTCCGTCGAGATCGGCCGCCGTCAGGTCGCGGTCTCGTCCCGAGCCCTGCTTGCCAAACCCGAACTGAATCAGCCGCTCGGGCAGTTCGTTCTCACCAGGCTTGCGGCGTTCGACGTTCAGCACCTTGAGCCGCCCCGTGCGCGAGTCGATCGCCAGAATCTCGTGCCCCGGCTTGCCATCGACATCGCGCAGCGAGACCGCGCGCGGACGTTCGAGATCGAAGACGTACTCGGGGCCGAGTTGCCCGTCGGCCAGTTGCAGCCGCGCTCCCAGCGATCGAGTCAGCCCCTCACCGGCGAGATAACACAGGTCGTTTCGTCCGTCCCCGTCGAGGTCCGCAATCTGAGCCAGTCCGAGTTTGTCGGAGGTGTTCATCAGCTTCTTCGGTTCGGCGAGGACTCCCTTTTTCAACTGATAGAAGACGATGGTCTCGTGCTTGCCGAGGATCACCAGATCGTGGAGGCCGTTGCTGTCGAGATCGCCCGCCGCGAGAAACCACTGCGACGGCGAGGCGTCGGGGACGCGCTGCTGCTTCTTCTGAGTCCACTCCCCTTTCTCGGGCTGGTAGCGGATCACCAGTTGATCCGGGCTGCCGAAGTAGACGATGTCGGTCCGGTCGTCACCGTTGAAGTCGCCGAGCGCGACCGCCGACACCTCCTGATCGACCGCCAGCTTCTTGTGCTCGAACCGCCAGTGATCCTCCACCACGTTGACGTCTGTCCCGCCGACCTTCTTCTCGACCGTCGTGGGGACCTCCTTGCGCTGAATCAGCAGGTCAATCCGACTGTGTCCGTTGTCGACCAGCAGCAGGTCGGTCAGCCCGTCGTGGTTCAAGTCGCCGCTCAGCAGATTCGCCGAACGTTCCGACAGCTTGAAGGACTCGATCGGCTTGAAGCCGTAATACTGGGACAACGGCGCGTCCGCCGCCGATGCGATCGCACCGGTCACGAGAAGCCACAGGACCAGGAGGCGACTCAAGCGGTGAGCACGAAGTGGCATGGAGCAGCCTTTGAAAGTCCGAAACTTCAAATCCGAAATCCTGTCTGTCGCTGAACTCGCAAGAGTTCAGGGCTTTGCGATTCATGGCTGAATTCTTGCGAATCCAGCTACGTCGTGGGGCACCGCCGATGCCCCACACTTACGATGGATCGCCCGGTGGCGGGTTTGGTGGTGGCTGATCGCGACCGTCACGCGGACCGGACGGACGATCCGGTCCCGAGCGCGGGCCGCGTCCTCCTCCCTGACGATGCTGGTCGCCGCGCGGCCGATCATCGGGACGACGTTCGCCGCGCGGCTGATCGCCACGCGGCCGATCGTCTCGCGGTTGCCCTTCGCGGCGCGGAGCCTGCGGTGCGGCACCCTCGGCCGGACGTTCCTTCGCCGGCGGCGCATTGGGCTTGGACGACTTCGTGCTGATGACCGTCACAATGTCCTTCTCATCGGTCATGACGTTGCTCTGGCCTTCGTAGGCGATCATCAACTTGCGCGACAGCAACTCCTGACCAATGATCTTGCCCGTTCCCTGCTTCGTCACGACCGTCGCTCCGACGGGAGGGAGTTCGCGGCGGTTCTCTTCGTAGGTGTCGTATTCGTAGCGCAGGCAGCACTTCAGCCGGCCGCAGCGTCCCGAGATCTTGGACGGGTCCAGCGTCGCCTTTTGCAGTTTGGCCATCTTCATCGAGACGGGAGGCATCTCGCGCAGGAACGTGTTGCAGCAGACGGGCTGCCCGCAGTCGCCGTAGTCGGCCAGCAGTTTGGCTTCGTCGCGGATGCCGATCTGGCGCATCTCGATCCGCGTGTGAAACAGCTTGGCGAGGGCCTTGACCAGGTCGCGGAAGTCGATGCGCTGCTCGGCCACGTAATAGTAGACCAGCCGTTCTCCGCCGATGACCTGCTCGACGTCGATGAGCTGCATCTGCAGATTGCGTTCGCGGATCTGTTCGAGGCCCCCGGCAAACGCCTCCTTCTCGAAGGCGATCGCCTTGTCGCGGTTCGCCTCGTCTTCGGCGTTCGCCACGCGGAGGATGCGTCCGTGTTCATCCGAGGCGCCAAGATACGCCCGGGTCTGCCCGGTCGCGGGACTGAGGACGATCCCCCACTCGTGGCCACGCTCGCCGCGCACGATGACGGCGGCTCCACGCGGCAGGACTCCCAGCCCCCGCGCCGAGAACTCGCCCAGGATGCGGGTCGTTCCATAGCGGACGACATACGATTGATCGGTGGCAGGTGTATCCATACAGCCTTCTGTGGTGAGGCATGGCGAGTTCGACGTGACATCTCCGCACCGAGGCACGGCGGGGCGGAGTATACACGGCACGTTGCCCCAGACGCCAAGCCGCCGCGGATTAACGACAGGACCATCAACAACGCAGCGACCGCCATTACGAACGCCGCAAACCGAGGCCACAAGCGTCGCGGACCCGCTGCAGAACCTGCTGGCCTTTCGCGCGAGCCTTCCTGGCACCGGCCAGCAGCACGTCCTCGACCTGACCCGGGTTGGCGGCCAGTTCAAGTCGGCGGGCGCGAGCATCCGCGAAATAGCTCATCGCCGCCTCGAACACCGCCTGCTTGGCCTCGCCGTAGCCCATGCCTCCCGCGCGGTAGCGGTCGGCCAGCGCCGCCTGCTGTTCGGGCGTGGCGAACAGTTGGTAGAGGGCAAACACGGAGCACGTGTCGGGATTCTTGGGGGCCTCCATCGGCGTCGAGTCGGTCTTGATCGACATGATCTTTTTTCGCAGCGGCTTCTCAGCCTCGAAGATCTCGATCGTGTTGCCGTAACTCTTGGACATCTTCTCGCCGTCGGTCCCCGGCACCTTGGCGCCCGCTTCGAGGACGCGGGCATTCGGAATGTGCAGGAACTCGCCGCCGTAGGTCGCGTTGAACCGCTGGGCGATGTCGCGCGTGACCTCCAGGTGCTGGATCTGGTCCGCGCCGACCGGCACCACGTCCGAGTCGTACAACAAAATGTCGGCCGCCATCAGGACCGGATACGTGAACAGGCCGGCGTCGGCCGAGAGGCCCTTGGCGATCTTGTCCTTGTAAGAGACACACTTCTCCAGCAGGCTCTGCTGAGTCACCGTCAGCAGCAGCCACATCAGCTCGGTCACCTCCGGTACATCCGACTGCCGGAACAACGTGGCCTGGTTCGGATCGAGCCCCAGCGCCAGCAGGTCGATCGCCGCGTCCCACGTCTGCGCGGCCAGCAACTTCGGATCGCGAACGCTGGTCAGCGCGTGCAGGTCGGCGATGAAGTAGAACGACTGTTCGTTCCCCTGCAGCGCGATGTATTGCCGGATCGCCCCGAAGTAATTGCCCCAGTGAAACCGACCCGTGGGCTGAATGCCGGAAAGAACTTTCATGGTGAGATCCTAGTTTCCAGAAGCCGCGCTGTGAACCTGTCCCGGCACAACTTCGCGATTTGTAGGATGGGCACTCCTGCCCGTCCGCTCTTCAACACCAAAGTCGGACGGGCAGGAGTGCCCATCCTACATCGCGGTCAGACAACTCCTGTCGCTCGTCTTATGGTAGTGAGATCGAGTACAGATCGAACCGGCCGTTGCGCTCGCTGACGACGATCAGGCGTTGTCCGTCGGGTTGCCACGTCGCGTAGTCGTCCTGCTCGGGATGCTCGGTCACGCGCGTGACGCCGCTGCCATCGGCGGTCATCACATAGATTTCGTAGTTGCCGTCGCGGTTGCTCGTGAAGGCGATACGGCGTCCGTCGGGTGAGAACTTCGGGCGGATGTCCTGCCTCGGACTGTCGGTCAACCGCCGCGCATTCGAGCCGTCCGCATCGGAGACGTACAGTTCGTAGTCGTCCTCGCGCGTCGAACTGAAGACCAACCGTTTGCCATCGGGCGAGAAGTGCGGCCAATTGTTGACGCCGACCGAATCGACCACCGTCCTGCGGTTCTTGCAGTCGAGATCGACCGAGAAGATCGACTGTCGCCGCTCCTCGGGATAACTGAAACAAACCCGCGAGTTGTCCCTCGCAAACGTCGGACTGTGCATTCCCGAGAAGCCTCCCCCCGGCGGCAGTTCGGCGGTCTTGTTGTCGATCAGATCCTGAACGACCAGCGCCAGGCTGAGGTTTCCCCGGTTCTGAACGTAGGCCAGATATCGACCGTCCGCCGACACGGCCGGTTCAAACTCGGAACGGGTCTCGTCGGGATGCAGCGGCGTGGACTGGCCGCCACCGAGCGACAGTTTCATCAGCCGCAGCCGGTTTGGCTTGTCGAGCAGTACGTAGAGCAGTTCGGTCCCCTGCGGATTGAGAAACACCGGATCGCGCTTCAACTGTCCATCGGCCGTCAAACGAACCGGCTCATCGGCCAGGACAATGCTGCCCGCCAGGAACACGACCGCGATCGACGCGGCCCACGTCCGCAAGGGCGATCGCGAAGCGGATGAAATCACCGGCGTCTTCATCGGCGCGCTCCCGGCGAAGCGGTGGTCGTGGGGAATCAAAGGTCATTTCACCATCGGCCATCCGCCGAGACCCAGCCGGAACGAGAGCCACCCGAAACGCAGCCTGGAAGACGAACGGACCGTCCGTCCTCCAGGCCGCGAAGGCTCATCTCCGGGCACCTGCGGTGACCCTCTGGCCCGAAGCCTGCTTTGCGACAACTTCGTCCCGCTGGACCAGCCACAGCAGTACGGGATTGGCGATGTAGACCGTGCTGTAGCAGCCGGTGATCACACCGACGATCATCGAGAACGCGAAACCGTGGATGCCCTCGCCCCCCGCAATGTACAACACGACCACCACCATGAAGGTGGAGAGCGCCGTCAGCAGCGTCCGCGAGAGGGTCTGATTGACGCTCAGGTTGATCATTTCGGGGGTGATCCTGGGACTCTTGCCCTTGATCTCCCGGATGCGGTCGAAGATGACGATCGTGTCGTTCAACGAGTAACCGACGATCGTCAACAGACAGGCGATCTGATTCAGGTTGATCTTGAAATCATCGAGCATCAAGAACGGCCCGATCGGCGTCTTGCTGAGATACGCTCCCAGTGCGATGCACCCGAGCGTCACGAGCACGTCATGCGCGAGAGCCACCACGGCCGCGATCCCGAAGTAGACCTTCTCAAACCGGAACCAGATGTAGATCACGATCATCACGAGACTGGCCAGCATGGCGAGCAGCGCGTCCTTCTTGGTGTCGTTGGCCACCGACGTGGCGAACGCATTCACCTCTTCAAACACCGGCGATGAGGCCAGTTGGGCCTGGACAGCTTTCAGCGCGGAACTGAGATCGCCCGGATCGATCTCGCGGGTCGAACGCAGTGTGAACTCCTCGAATTTCGGATTGTGGTTGACCTTCGCCTTGGCGGCCTCTGGAGTCGCATCATCCGGTGCGGCAGCCGTCCCCGTGGCGGCGAGCAGAATCTGCACCGACTCGTACTTGAATCGCTTTTCGTCCACTTTCACCTTCGAGAGTTCCTTGGACACGTATTCGATGACGGTCGCCTCGGAAATCGCTCCGCTGAATTTGAGGGTCGCCTGGTGTCCGCCGGCAAATCGCTCGGCCTCACCTTCCAGTTTTTCGGTGATGGGATTCACCTGGAAGTCGCCGAGAGTGACTCGGATCAGGGCGTGCTCCGCATCGTCGAAGGCTTTGTTCATCCCCTCAATCAGCGTGGCCGCGTTCTGCTCGGTGGTTCGCATTCGGAACCGTCGGCCTCCCTCGGCAGACTGTTTCTCATCACCGATCGACAACTGTTCCAGTGAGACCCCGGGAAACACGCCTTCCAGACGAGCCCTCACGTCCGGGGTCGTTTGCTCGTTCACGAACTCAAACGTGATCACCTGTCCGCCGCTGAAGTCGATGTCCATATTGTCGCTGCCTCGGACGAAGAGAGCCCCCATGCCAACCGCGATCACCAAACCTGATACGGCGAACGCGAATGCCCGCTTGGCGAGGAAGTCGATTTTGGTTTCGCCCAGGAACTGCATCATCGTCAGCGTCTTGACGAGTCGCTTTCGTTCGATGATCTCAAACAACAATTGGCCGAAGTACAAACACGAAAAGAGGCTCATCAACAGCCCCAGAAACAGGGAGACAGCGAAGCCCCGGATCAGGTCGCTGCCGATCATGTACAGAATCACGGCGGTGAGCAGCGAGGAGACGTTGCCATCGACGATGGCCGAAAGGGCCTTGTCGAAGCCGTTCTGGATGGAGATGCGCAGGCTGGCCCCCCGTGCCAGTTCCTCACGCATGCGTTCGAAGATCAGCACGTTGGAATCGACCGCCATACCAATCGTCAGGACGATGCCGGCCAGGCCCGGCAGGGTGAACGTGGCGGCGATGAAAGCCATCGAGCCGATGACCATCAGCAGGTTGAGTGCGAGCGACAGGTCGGCAATCACGCCGGAGAGCCGGTAGTAGATCAACATGAACGCAAACACGACGAGTGCCGAGAAGGCAATGGCCGTCATCCCCTTTTGCTGCACATCGACACCCAGCAACGGACTGATCGTGAATTCGCTGATGGGCGTTTGGATCAGCGGGACTTCCAGCGCGCCGGCATTCAACACCGCCACCAGCTCATTCACTTCTTTCATCGTGAAGTTGCCGGTGATTTCCCCCTGGCTGGAGATGCGGGACTGGATGTTTGGTGCCGAGTAAACCTTGCCGTCGAGCAGAATCGCCAGACGACGCGAAAACGCGCCATTGGCGTCGGCGGACGGGGCGTTGGGAGAATCGGGCAGATTGGCTCCCGTCAGGGCGTTGAACAGAACTGACCCGCGCGCGTTGAAATAGAATCCCACTGACGGACGCCCCGTCCGAGTGTCAGTCTGCGCGCGCGCCGCCGTCAGATACTTTCCCGTCACCGCGCGATCGGGCCGATCCTGAACCACCAGGAACTGAAGGATCTCAATCTCTTTGCCGTCCTTCCCCCGTTTTTTGACCTGCCGAGAGGCCACGCGATTGGTGTCGGTTTCCTTCCCTTCGGCGGCATCGCGCCAGGCGGCCACCACCCGACCTTCCGAAAACAACTCGCGCCGATCATCGGGGATCTGATTGGCCTGATCGATCAGTTGCTTGTGGTCGACAAAGTTGGCGAGGATTCCAAACTCCAGGCTGCCGAGCCGGGTGATCTTGGCCTTCATCTGCTCGACCAGATCGCGATCGGCACCCGGCACGATGACTTCGATCCGGTCGGTGCCAACGCCGCGGACCGTCATGTCGATCGTGCCGGACGGATTCACGCGACGCTTGATGGCATCGACCATCTTGTTCACGGTGACCTTGTCGACCGTCTTGCCCTGCTCTTTGGCCTCGGCGACGTCGAGGGCATAGACCAGATTGGTTCCACCGGCGAGGTCGATCCCCAAGTGAAACGCATCCGTCCAACTCTTGCCCCGCAACTCTTCATAGGCGAACGGTGCCAGTGACATGGCGATCGCCATCAGCACGAAACCGATCCGCTGGGCAAGGTCCGGCAACCGAATCAACCGCGAGATCAACCAACCCAGCAGGAAGGGGACCGTAACCAGGGCCGCAATCATGATGAGAATCAGTCGTTCGCGTCCCATCCAGGTCCAAGCTTCGATCCCTCCCGGCGCCAGCAACTGCGACAGCAGAAGAGAAGGTGCAATTCCGTCCATTCGTGAGTTCCAATCCCTGTACTGAGGTCTGATCCCTGGGTCTTGTCTGTCATGTCAGCCGTCTGGCGTCGCGGTCCGCTCACACGTCCTGGTGAGTCGAACCATTCTGCATCTGCCGCCCGCCGAGAAGTGCGCGCGGTCAGGTCGATTTGGGTGCCACCTCGGCGGGCGTCTCATCAACCAAAACTTCCGCAATCGCCGTCTTGCGAAACTTGATCCGCGTGCTGTCATCGACCTTCAACGTCACTTCCTTGCCGTCCGTCGAGACACTGACGACGCTGCCAAAGATCCCTCCGATGGTGACGACGCGATCATTTTTCTTGAGATTCTTGAGCGCCAGATCGCGGCGAGACTGATCGCGGCGCTTGGGTGAGCTCATCACAAAATACAACAGCGTGATGACCGCCAGGTACGGCACCATCACGTTCCAGATCGACGGCTCCGCCGCAACCTCTGCTTCGGCGGCCAGAACATTGAACATCAGCGAGACAAACATGTGTTTTCAGCAAGTCCTACAGGCGACGGGCGATCCGGCCAAAAAATGAAGGCGGCATCTTAGACGGATCGTTTCCATCGGGCAAGTTGAGCGGCCCGGAACTCGCCCGCTTCCCCACGGCGGATCGCCGCACGCAAGTCCCGCAACATCCGCTGGTAATACGCGAGATTGTGCAGCGAGAGCAGGATCGGCCCCAGCATCTCACCCGCGATGAACAGGTGACGCAGGTACGCACGGCTGAACTGCCGACAGACGGGGCATTCGCAGTCGGGGTCGAGCGGTCCGGGATCGGTTCGATGTTTGAGGTTTCTCAATTTCAGACCGCCCTGGCTGGTGAAGGCCATCGCGTTGCGACCGTTGCGCGTCGGCATGACGCAGTCAAACAAGTCGATTCCGCGCAGCACGCCCTCCAAAATGTCGCTGGGCCGACCGACGCCCATCAGATAGCGCGGCCGATCCAGCGGGAGCAGCGGCACGGTGTGATCCAGCGTCGCGTACATGGCTTCCGGTTCTTCACCAACACTCAATCCACCGATCGCATAGCCGGGAAAGTCGAGCGGCAACAGGCCCTGCGCCGAATGTTCGCGCAGCGCGCGATCGGTCCCCCCCTGCACGATCCCGAACAGCGCCTGATCGGTGCGCCGCTGCGCCGCCTTGCACCGTGTGGCCCAGAGCGTCGTGCGATCGACGGCGGCCAGCAGCTTCTCCGGCGGAGCGTCATGCGGCGGACATTCGTCGAGACACATGATGACGTCCGCGCCGAGTTGCTCCTGAATTCTCACGGCCTGCTCCGGCGAGAGTTCGAGCAGACTGCCATCGATGTGCGACCGGAAGACGACCTTCTCGTCGTCGATCTTCCGCATCGAGGCAAGACTGAAAACCTGGAAGCCGCCGCTGTCGGTCAGGATCGGTCCGTCCCAACCCATGAATTTGTGGAGGCCACCTAACTCGGCGACAACTTCGGGGCCGGGCCGCAGCGCGAGGTGATACGTGTTCGCCAACACCATCTGCGCGCCGGACTGCTTCAGTTGTTCGGGAGTCAGCCCCTTCACCGTCGCCAGCGTCCCAACCGGCATGAACGCGGGTGTCTCGACCACACCGTGCGGCGTCTCCCACCGACCGACCCGCGCGCCGGTCCCCGGATCGACGGCATCGAGATGAAAACGAAACGCAGACACGGAAACGAAGACTCCTGCCAGAGATCGCTACTTGCGGGGCGGCAGGATACAGAGGCCGCAGCCCATGCTGCCAGCTTGGACAAGAAGCTGCGTGTCGTCTCGATCAACGTTGCTACGCCAGCAACTCGGAGATCACGCGGCTCCATTCGGGGACGACGGGGATCGGGCGGCCGGTCTTGTCGGGCAGGAAGAGATGCGGATCGACTCCCAGCAGGTGGTACATCGTGGCGAGGACATCCTTCGGGCCGACCGGGTTCAGCGTGACTTCGCCCGCGTGCTTGTCGGTCCCGCCGACGACTCGTCCCCGTGCGATGCCGCCACCGGCGAAGAGGGCCGAGTAGGCCTGCGACCAGTGATCGCGACCGCCTCCCACGGAGCCGTTGATCTTCGGCGTGCGGCCGTGCTCGCTGATGCAGACGACCAGCGTGTCGTCGAGCAGGCCGCGTTGTTCCAGATCGAGAACCAAGCCCGAGAAGGCCTTGTCGAGACCGGGCAGAAGCTGATCGGTCATGCGCGGGAAGTGATTCCAGTGCGTGTCCCACGCATCTCCCGCCAGTCCGTACTCGTCCCAGAAGACGCTCACCAACCGAGTCCCCGCCTCCAGCATGCGCCGCGCGGCGAGACACGATTGGCCGACCAGTGTCATGCCGTACAACTCGCGCGTCTCGGCCGACTCCTTCCGCGAATCGAGCGCCTCGGCCACGTCCTGCGACTGGATGAGCGAGTAGGCCATCTGCTGGAAGCTGTTCAGCGACCGGCCTCGATCCGTCTTGTCGAGGTCTCGCCTCACGTGGTCCATCTGCGTCAGCAGCGATCGCCGCCGGTCGAGCCTGTCGAGCGTCAGCGTCTCGGGCAGCGCGGTCGAAGCGAGTCGGAAGTGCGCGTCGGGCTGGCAGCCCACATAAGGGTCGAAGACCTCAAAATTCTTCTTCTCACCGAGCGTCTTGTAGACCGAGCGATCCGCCTTGCCGAGGAACTCGGTCCAGACCGGGTTGTAGGTCGCGCCGAGATAGCTTGCGTACGGACCGGCCCGGTGGACCTCACCCGTGCGCTGGGTGCTGAAGGGAAACGGCAGCGCGACGTTTTGAGGGAACTCGGACAAGCCGCCGCGTCGGGCGCGATCGACGTACTCGACCACGCTGCCGAAGTACGGGTGATGTCGCGGGTCCGTGGGACTCAGTTCCATGTTCACGTCGATGGCGGGAGTTCCCGTCATCGCGTAGGCCACACCGTGAATCGGGTACTCGTGATGCAAAGACCTCAGCACGGTGACGCGATCCATCATCCGGGCCATGCGCGGCAGATGCTCGCACACATCCAGACCCGGCAGCGAGGAGGCGATGGGCTGCATGGTTCCCCGGATTTCGGCGGGGGCCTCCGGCTTCATGTCCACCGTTTCCATCTGGCTCGGCGAACCGTACAGAAACAGGATGATGCAGCGCTTCGCGGAACCAAAGCCATCGGGCAGCTTCGTGTTTCGTCCGGGGGCGGACTTGGCTTCGGCGGCGCTCGCCGCCTCTGCGGCCAGCAACTGCGGCAGGCTCAACCCCAACAGGCTCGTGCCGCCGACTTCCAACAGTTCGCGCCGGGTCAAACCGGTACAGAGTTGCCGGGGAGAACTGAGGACTCGCAGCATGAACGCGCTCCTGGGCGGACAATGAATCGGCCGCATCTTATGTCACCAACTCGGGTCGGCTCAAGCCGTGAGCTACTTCTTCTTGACCGGCTTGTCGGCGCCTCCGGCGGTTTTCTCGGCGGCCCACCAGAGGTGCCACGTCCGCTCGTCGTAGCCGAAGTCGCGCTTGGTGATCTTCTGCAAGGTGCCCAGCACATCCTGATTCCAGTGGTCCACCTTCACGAGCACCATCTTCCTGGGAACGTTCGGCGATTTGGAACCGTCCAGCACGATCGCTCCCTGCGGCAACTGACCGGTTCGCATCGCCGCTTCCACTTCGGGCGGGAGCACGGTTCCCGATCCAAACGACCCATCCGTGCGGTAGCTGTACGTTTGACCGGGCAGTTCGTTGGAAGGGACGTTATAGCGGTGAGTCGTCACCAGCGCATCGATCAGCGGCGCGATGGCTCGCTCGTCGCCGACGCGTCCCAGCGCCGCGGCCGCCCGACTGAGAATGGTGTTGTACTCGCTCTTCAATTCCTTGATGAACGCGGGCTGTGCGTACTCGAAATTCTCGGGTGCGATCCCGTTGAGCGATGCATAGCGCACGTCGGGGTCCACGTCGAACAGAGTCAACTTCACCAGCCCCGTGACCGCTTTGGCCCCGGACAGCTTCGACAAGATCGTCGCGCCCAGCATCCGCATGTCGCGGCGCGAGTCCTCGCACAGGAACCGGATCAGCGCGGGAGCCGCATGCGGATCGTCGATTGCCTGCAGCGCGACGAACCCCTGACGGCTGCGCTCCTCATGGCGGCCAATCACCCACCCGTGCCAGAGCCGGACCTTCTGAAACCAATCGCGCTCCTGCTCCAACTCGGCGGTCGTTTTCTGGATGACGTCGAGTTCCTGCGTGGTGATGTAACGTCCCTTGTGTTTGACATAGCCCTGCGAGGCCATCAGCTCGTCCCGGTCGATCCAGGCTCCCTCGTGCCAGACTCGCCCGAGGGCCACCTGAGCCTTCTCGTGAAGTTGGTCGTGCTCGACGACCTTGAGCAGGTGAACTTCCCGTTGCTTGGACAGCCCCTTTTGCCGACACCACTCGGACAAGTCCCAATGCGCCTCGAGCGTGTCGGCCATGTGTCGCGCGCGGCTCTCGTAGTCTTCCACGGCCAACGAGCGCATCGTCACGAATTGAGTCTGGCTTTTGTGGACGATCACGGTCGCGCCGGTCAGTGTTTCGAGTTGGATCGACTCGGCCGAGGACCTGCCCGCCGAGGCATTGCGGATGATGCGGCCTCGCAACTCACCGCCGTTCGACAGCTTGACCAGATCCGCTCGCAGGGGCGCGGCCATGCCGAACGCGAGGATCGCGGCGGCAAGAAACAACCGGCAACGTGGGCGGCGGCGTTGGTGGAAGAGATTCACAATCATGATCTCGCCCTCGCGTTGGGAGCGACGAATTCAAACGGATGGCATCGAACCGGGTGGCGAGATTCTACGTCTGGCGAATCGACGTCCGCAAGACGCGGCTTTCCGTCGTCCGGTTGTGGTGGGCTGCAAACCCGTCGGCAATCGTCGAGTCGGCCGCAGGAGCGGCACAATCCAGCGATTCTTCCGGCGAACTGCGGAAAGTTTCGGATGAGCCCTCTGGCAATCGGTTTTGCCGGATGGGTAACATGGGCCACGCACGCGGATGCTGACTGGCACTCCGCGTCGCCGACGTTCGTTCACCTTTCCGTCGTGGATCGGTCGACGCAACACGATGACATTGTGGTCCGGACACGTCGAGTCGGTTTCTGAGGTCGGTTCCCACGAGCCACGAAAGTGCAAAGATGTCAGTTTGGAATCGAGTTCTGGTCGCGAGTGCGTGCCTCCTGACGTTGTCGAATGCCGCGCTGGCTCAGCGTCAGGCGACCGGCAAGCTGCTGCCCACGCAGGTGCAATTGAGCCACTTCGGTTTGGAGCGCGCCTGGTGGGGCCAGGCCACGCTGAATCCGAGTCGAGACAAGGTTCGCCATGTCGCCATCGACGAAGACCTTGTTTACGTGCAGGCGTCCTCGGGAGTTACCACGGCATTCAACTCCGAAACGGGTGAACGGCTGTGGGCCACACAATTGGGGCGATTCGATCAGCCCAGTTTTCCGGCGGTCTCCAACGAGGATCTGGCCCTGATTGTCGTCGGCTCGACGATGTACGGCGTCGACAAGCTCAGCGGCAAGACGGTGTGGACCCTCGTTCTGCCGGGGCAACCCTCAACCGGCCCCTCGGTCGATGACAATCAGGTCTACGTCGGCACGCTGGATGGCAGCGTGTACGCCTTCAGTCTGAAAAAGATTCGCCAGCTCTATCGCGAGCAGCGACTGCCTCAATGGTCGCACGAAGCGCTGGTGTGGCGGTATCAGGCCGGCAAGGAGGTGACATCGCCTCCGATTGTGACGGGCCGCGTGGTCAACTTCGCCAGCCGCGATGGGTCGCTCTATTCGGTCAGCGCTCCGGACCGCAAGCTGCTTTACCAATTGCAGACCGATGCGCCGATCGTGGCTCCGCTGGCCCGGTCTGGCAAGATTCAGTACATGGCTTCCGAAGACAACACCTTTTACGCGCTCAACGTCGAGAACGGCAAAGTCCATTGGGAATTCACGTCAGGCCTGCCGATCCGCCGCGCTCCGTTCGCCATCGCGAACGATCTGTACATCACTCCCGACCGGGGAGGAATGTATTGCCTGGAAGCGGCCACCGGGACACAGCGCTGGTGGCAGCCCAGCCTCACTCGTTTTCTGGCGGTGGCGGGCGGGTCGATGTTCGGCTCCGATGACGACGGCAATCTGATCAAGGTCTCCCGAGCCAACGGTGCCATTTCGGGATCGTTCCCCCTGCGAGTCTTTACGATTCGCGTCTCGAACGACCGGACGGATCGGCTCTACCTCTCCACGGAAAGCGGGCTGATCATCGCGCTGCGTCAGAAGGGCGAATTGCTGCCGGTCTTCCACAAGTTCCCCGACCGCCTCCCCATCGTTCCGTTGGTCACACCGGAAGAGGCCGCCGCCGAAGAGGCCAAGCCCGCGGCCGAAGCCGGCGCCGATGGCAACGCCAACAACTGATGCTTGGAGACTTCTTTTCCAGGGCGGGACGTTCGCACGGCGATCTGACTTCAACCATCCGGCCAAGTTCAGTATATTCCGGCCCACTTGAACCGGGCCCGGCCATTCCCCTTCGTTCTGCAGCGTGCGGTGCGAAGTCCGTTGTTGCGGTCGGCACCCCTCGGTTCCCGTGTGAGTCTCTGAAACATGAAGACGCCCCTCGCCGAACGTCCTCGCCGATTGCGTCTGAGCTTTCATCCCCACGCCTACGTCTTCCTCTCCGAAGCGCTCAAGACGGCGCAAGAGTTGGCCGGTCGCCACCTGACGGGTGAGCGGATCGACGAGACCTATCACATCTCCGGCCAGGAATTGCTGGAGGGGGTCCGCGTCCTCGGCCTGAGACTGTACGGCCCAATGGCTCTGGTTGTCTTTCGTCACTGGGGCGTGCAATCGACCGACGACTTTGGCCGCATCGTGTTCGAGATGATCGACCGCGGTGAGATGCGGAAGTCGGAGCGCGATCAACTCAGCGACTTCCACGCCGTCTACACCTTTGACGCAGCGTTCTCCGAGAAGTATCGAGTCGACGTGTCGAAGGCGTTTCGCAAGCCGTAAGCGTTGCGCTGGGCAAGTTGATCGCTGCTCGTCGATCGTGCCGACTACTCACCAGTCGCGGCGACGGCCTTCTGAGCCGACTTCCACGCGGCGTGCGCTTCGTGATCGCCGATGATGATCTCGAAGCCGAGATCGGCCACCATTTTGAAGTCGTCTTCGGCGGGCTGCCCCTTAGTGGTCAGGTAGTCGCTGACGAACATCGAGTTGGCCGCGTACAGGCTCATCGCCTGCATCGACCTCAGATTCACCTCGCGTCCGCCCGAGACCCGCAGTTCGACGGCCGGGTTTGCCATCCGGAACAGGCAGAGCGTCTTCAGGCAGTAGCGCGGGTTGAGATCCCACTTTCGTTCCAGCGGCGTCCCGTCGATCGAATGCAGGAAGTTGACGGGAGTTGAATGGACGCCCAGCGAACGCAACTCGAACGCCACGTCGATCAGATCGCGGTCGGTCTCGCCCATGCCGACGATCAGGCCGCTGCACAACTCCATCCCCGCGCCGCGCACATTTTGCAGCGTCTTCAGGCGGTCTTCGTAGGTGTGAGTCGTGCAGATCGAATCATGGAACGCGCGGCTCGTGTTCAGATTGTGATTGATCCGGTCGACGCCGGCCTCTTTCAGGCGAACGGCCTGCTCCTCGCTGAGCAATCCCAGACAGCAGCAGATGTGCAGACCAAACTTATCCTTGATCTTCGTGACCGTGCTGGCGATGTGTTCGACCTCGCGGTTGTTCGGTCCGCGGCCCGAGGCCACGATGCAGTAGGTCCGCGCCTGGGACGCCACGGCCCGTTCGGCCCCTTCCATCAGCTTGGCTTCGTTGAGCAGCGCGTAGCGCGGGATCTCGGCTTCCGAAATGATCGACTGCGAACAGTAGCCGCAGTCTTCCGGGCAGAGGCCGCTCTTGGCGTTCTTGAGGAAGTACAGATGGACCTTCCTGCCGAAGTGCCTGCGCCGGACGCGGTACGTCGCTGCGAGCAGATCGAGCAATTCGTCGTCGTCGGATTGGAGGATCGACAGCCCCTCCTCAACGGTCAGTTCGTGTCCGTCAAGCACCCGCTCGGCCAGTTCGTTCCAAATCGTCGTGCCGTCCTCAACGCAGAGCGAGTCGTTCATCAAAGCCTGTCCCTTCCAGAATCGTGAAACCAGACCATGACTGCGGCTGGTGCGGGGCGAGAGTCTAGCCGCCGACAGCGATCCTGGACAAGCAGGCCGATCGAATCGATGGGCGTTTTGTTTCCGGATACTGATGGTCATGTGAGTTCAAATCATTGAACAACTCGCGGCATGAGTGCCCAGATGCCGGTGAGAAAGCAAGTGACGAAACCGATTGTCGCCAGCGATCTGTCGAACCGTTGGAAATTGGCGCTCGTGGTGAGCAAGGAGAGCCATGCCAGCACGAAGATCACCAAAGATAACTCGTGACGAGGGGAAGTCTCCTGCATCACAAATCCAACGACCGCGGACTCACAAGCCACGAACCACAATCGTCCCACGAACCACAATCGGCGGGTATCTTTGGATGAGAACTGCATCGTGGTGGCCAAGCTTCCCAACGTGTTGTCAGGGCGAAGGGCTGGTCATCGATTTCAACTCACGTGCCAGCCAGTGCCTACTTTCGCTCGCGGACGTAGCGGACTCGGCAGCCGCGAGCGATGGTCTCCTTCATCGCGGGTTGTTCGTTTTTGAGGACCGCCTTGATCGCTGCCTCCACGTGGCGCTGCTCGACCTTCGCGGCATCCGTTTTGTCGTCGAACGCCCCCATGTAGGCAATCTTGCGATCGCGACCGAGCACGTAGAACTCGGGAGTGAAGATCGCCCCATAGTCCTTCGCGATTTTTTGAGACTCATCATGGAGGTAGTCGAACGCGAACTCCCGCTGCTTGGCCCGCTCGGTCAGTTCGGCGAGCGTGTCTCCCTTCACGCGATTCACGCAGACGGCCACAAACGCGACCTTGCCGTTCGGCCCGCCCAGTTTCTTCGCCAGGTCGTTGATCCGGTCCTCGTAATCGACCGCCGTCGGACAACTCGCACAGGTGAAGACCAGCACGACGGCAGCCTTGTCCCTGTAATCGGCCAGCGAGTGCGACTTGCCGTCCGTCCCCGGCAGATTGCTCCACACGGGAGCCGCATCGCCGATGCTCAACACTTCGTTGAATTCGCCCGCCTCAACCGAAAAGCCAACGGTGAATACAACGAGGAACGCAACAAGATTGTTTCGCAGCGACATGACGTCTCTCCTTTACCACTGTTTTACCACTGTTCACGACGAATCGACGAGATACGGTTTCAGACCAACCTCATCCTGCGCCCTTCGTGGCCTTCGTTTGCTTCTGTTCAAAGTCAGTGGGAACAGAAGCTAACGAAGGCCACGAAGGGTGAGGTGCGAGCCATGTTGCCCGCTCCAATCTGACTCATTCGCCATCTCTTTCCGTCACCACGCTTTGTTAAGACGACCGGCCCGATCGCCCCAGGAACGATTTCAACGAGACCTGTCCATCGCGGCCGCCAGACGCGCGGCGGTCAGCGTGTTCTCCAACAGCATGGCAATCGTCATCGGGCCGACTCCGCCGGGAACGGGTGTGATCGCCGAGGCGATTTGACTGACCGGTCCGAGCGCCACGTCTCCCACCAGCTTTTCGCCAAGGCGGTTGATGCCGACATCGATCACGACGGCTCCCGGCTTCACCATGTCGGCCGTGACGAACTCGGGCTTGCCGATCGCCGCGATCAGGATGTCGGCCGAGCGGGTCACCTCGGCGAGATGCTTCGTGCGGCTGTGACAGATCGTGACGGTCGCGTTCGCCGTCTCACCCTTCTGCACCAGCATCATGCCGACCGGCTTGCCGACGATCTCGCTGCGGCCGAGGACGACGACATGCGCTCCATCCACGGTCGTGCCCGATTCGCGCAGCAGCACCTGTACACCGTGCGGAGTACACGGCAGAAACCTCGGCCGGTTCTGCACCATCAGCCCGACGTTCTCGGGATGGAAGCAATCGACGTCCTTGAACGGATTGACCGCGTCGAGCACCGTCGTTTCGTGAATGTGCTTCGGCAGCGGCAACTGCACGAGGATGCCATGCACCGCACGATCCTCATTCAGTCGCCCGACCAGTTCCAACAGTTCGGCCTGCGTCGTGGCGGCGGGCAGCCGGCGGACGTCGCTCGCCATGCCAATCTTCACGCAGGCTTGTTCTTTGTTGCGAACATAGACCTGGCTGGCGGGATCGTCTCCCACGAGAACGGCAACGAGTTTGGGAAGGACATCCGTGGCCTGCCGAAACTCGGCCACTTCGGTCGCGAGTCGTTCGCGGATGGAGGCCGCGATGGCCTTCCCGTCGATCAGGCGTGCAGTCATGGGCGACGTTTCAATCTTTGGTATTTGAGATTTGGAATTCGTTTCGGATGTGAGATTTCGAACTTCGCTTCACGGGGACACGTGCCACCAGCCATCGATCTTCAGAGTGAGCTTCGCCACGACCTCCCGATGTCGATCTGCCAGATTCTTGGTTTCGTGAGGATCGGCGGCCACGTCGTACAACTCGGCGGATGCGGGGCCGTGCGGCAGGATCAACTTCCAGTTTCCTTCGCGGCACCAGCGGAACTGCAAGCTGGCCTCGGGGTGGTCGATGTCGGCGACATCGTGGTCGAAGGTGGCTCCAAAAAGAGCCGTTCGATCCGACTTGCCACCGCTCGCCGCCAACTTGGCGAGGTCGAGACCGGGCAGCGGCTCCTTCGGAGTGATCCCCGCCGCCGCGAGGATCGTCGGCGCGATGTCGATGGAACTGACGGGTGTCTCGATCCGGCGCGGTTCGATGTGGCCGGGCCATCTCACGAGGATCGGCGTGCGCAGACCGCCGTCATAGGGTGACTTCTTGCTCTTCGGTGCGAACTGGTTGCTGTCGGGTTGCTGAATCCAGCCGTTGTCGGCCACGAACACGACGATCGTGTCCTTCGACAAATCGTTTTTGTCGAGATGGCCCAGCAGTTCACCGACCGTCTCGTCGAACCACTCGCACATCGCGTGATACTTCGCGATCGGAAGTGGCTGGCCCTCTTTCTGGTACTTGGCCAGCAACCGCGGCGGCGGTGTGTGAGGCGAATGCGGCATCATGGGGGCGTACCACAGGCAGAACGGCTTCCCTTTGGCTCCGTCGAGGAAGTCGAACACCGGTTGCAGGCCCTCGCGCCCGATCTTCAGTCCCACATCGCCGTGCCGCCCTCCCCGCTTCGGGTCGCCGTGAGACATCGCCGCCGTGAAGCCCCCTTCCGACGGAGCCCCCTCCCACCACTTGCCGCTTTGAAAACTGACGTAGCCTTTCTCGCCCAGCCATTTCGGAATCATCGGCAGCCGACGGACGTGACGCAGCATCTCGGCGCGGTCGGTTCCCTTCGGCGGGTCGTTCCCGGAGATCTGGTGCTGGTGGGTGTAGAGGCCGGTCAGGATGCAGGCGAGACTCGGTCGGCAGAGGCTGCTCGGGACATAGCCCTGCGTGAAGCAGGCACTCTGACCGGCGAGCCGGTCGAGATGGGGAGTCCTGATCTCGGGATGCCCCATGAATCCGTAGTCGGTCCACGCCTGATCGTCCCCCAAGATGAGCACGACATTCGGCGGACCGGCCCAGACGGAGTCATCGACCGTTGTCAGTGAACTGACAGCGATGACCAGCAGCGCGATGATCAGAGACGGCTTCACCATTCTGTTCTCCTCCCCGGCGGTGATTCGACGTGGGATAAGCTTCCAGCTTGTCAATTCCGCACCAGAACACGACAGGCTGGAAGCCTATCCCACGAAAAATCACAAACTCTCGCGTGAGCAAATTCCGCGAGTTGACGATCCTCACTCCCAACCGTTCAACGTGTCGAGGGCGGAGTTTACCTGCGGTTCCTCCCACGCCGAAGTGTCGCGGCGAAACAATTTGGCCAGATTTGATATGGCATGGCAGGCAATGGCTTGGGATGACCGAACCGTCGAGACAGGAGAGTTGACACCGGTCGGACACCCGCGTCTAATTCGCCCCGGTTGTAGACGGTGCTAACACCCAGATGGGATCGCAATTGTCCAGGTCTGGAGTGCGGCGGGGTGACCCGCCAACCTCGGGCCGCGCCGTCTCGGACAGATCACACGTTAGGAGAACAGTTCATGCGGAAGATTTGGACTTGGGTTGCCTGTTGTGTTGCGGTCGCTGCGGTGGCGTTCGGCCCGGAAGCACAGGCTCGCCCGGACTACCTGAACAAGGGCTTCACCCCGACGTATCCGGCCCTCAAGGCTGAGATCGAAACGGCCAAGTGCGGCGTTTGCCACGGTACCGACAAGAAGGTTCGGAACGACTACGGCATGGCCGTCGGCAAGGCTCTGGGCGAGAAGATGGTGAAGGACGAAGAGAAGATCAAGGCCGCCCTGAAGAAGGCCGAAGGGGAAAAGAGCAGCACCGAAGGCAAGACTTTCGGCGACCTCATCAAGTCGGGCAAGTTGCCCGGCAAGGCCCCGTGATTGGCTCCAGGATTTGACGTGGAGCCAACCTTCGCAACGACAGCGAAGATTCCGCGTCACTCCGTTTGGACACAGTGGCCGCAGCCCGACATCTCGATGTCGGGCTGCGGTTTTTTTGTCTCTCTGGTGGAGAGCGCTGGAAAGGGAACTCGATGCCGTTGACTGACCATCCAACGGGAAACTATCGCTTTCTACCCGGCATCGCGCCGTACTCGTGCGGGGTCGTTTCCAGTCCCGGCTTTGAGATCGTTCACGTCACCTTCCAACGCCCCGTCGCCTATCGCGCGGGCTTCGAGCAGATCGCAACCTGCCTGGCTGCGGCTGGTCGCGCGAAGGCCGCGCTGTGCGCGATCGAGTTGAGATCGCCGCGCCCCTTTACTTTTCCAGGCTTCGCCGAATTCAATGCCGAGTACGCCTCAATCCTGCAAGACTGGGGCGTGTTCGTGAACGGAGTGAATCCCGTCGCGCGGACCAACGTGGCCCCCGTCATCGGCCCGCCGGCCGAGCCGGTCTTGTACGGCTTCTCGTTCACGAAACCCTGTCCCGCCGATCTGGCCCCCACGTTTGTTGTGGCCGGAGCGGGCGAGCTTCCCGAGGGAGTGTTGTCGCGCGGGGAAATCGTGCGTCTGGGCGACACGTCGGCGGATGGCCTGGCGGTCAAAGCCCGCTTCGTCATGGATCTGATGGAGACCCGGCTGCGAGGTCTCGGCGCGGACTGGCCCGCGGTCAGCACCGTCGAGGTCTACACGGCTCACTCGCTCACGCCTCTGCTGCCAGAAATCCTCTTGCAGCGCATCGGCCCCGCGAGCCTTCACGGCACCCACTGGCACTTCAGCCGGCCTCCGATCGAGGAGATCGAATTTGAAATGGACCTGCGCGGCACCAGAACCGAATTGCGTATCGGTTGAACTGGTTTTCGTGCAGAGAGTCACTTTCTTGTTGGCCCGCGCGCAATTTCTGCTGCGTGAAAGTAGCCTTCATCGCTCCGCGTGAAGATAGCCGTGCGCAAGTTCGCCGCTGCTTGTACGAACAACACCTCAGGCACTCTCGGCTCTCTTCACGCGGAGCGATGAAGGCTACTTTTTGAAAAAGACGCTGGCCTTACTTCCATGTCCGTCGCAGGAACTCGATGAAGTTGCGGGACATGATCCCTTCGATGTCCTTTTTCGTGTACCCCCGCTTCTTCAACAGGCCCGGCAGCGTTTGCAGGTCGGCGATCGAGTTCATGTCCATCGGTGTCTGTTCGTTGCCGTAGCCGCCGTCGAGATCGGTGCCGATGCCGACATGCTTGGCGTTGCCCGCCATCTGGCAGATGTGGTCGATGTGGTCGCAGATCCGCTCGATCTTCAACTGGAAGTCGGCCGGCTTGCTGCGGAGGTGCATCCAGCCGGGGACCATCATGATGGCGTCGAAGGCCATGCCCAGGACGCCGCCCCGCTCGATGACCGCCTTGATCTGGTCATCCGCGAACTGACGGTTCCACGGCGCGAGCGTCCGGCAGTTCTGGTGACTCGCCCACAGCGGGCCGTCGTACACATCGAGCGCATCCCAGAAGCACTCGTCGCACAGATGAGTCACGTCGAGAATGATGCCCAACCGCTGCATCTCCTTCAGCAAGTCCTTTCCCTGTGTTGAGAGCGGTCCTTCCGCGTCGGTTCCGTGAGCGTACCGCCCCGGTCCGTAATGCGCCGGGCCGAGTGCCCGCAGACCGTCCTCGTAGCTGCGCTCCAGATGCTTGAGCGTGATGATCGAGTCGGCCCCCTCCAGGCTGAGCATGTAGCCGATCGGCAAGTGGTTCGCCTTCTTCTTCGACTCGACGACATACGGCGTCCCGTCATCGCACGGCGGAGCCTTCAGCCACAGGTCGAGGTGCTGGTCGAGCTGTGCCCGGTTCCGGATCTGTACCAACTCGCCCGCCTCCTCCATCGCGCGGTACCACGCGAGCTGACCCTGAGTCTGCGCCCACGCCTGCTCGGGCGAGTTCCATCCCGGCAGCCGGTGGAAGTACGGCGAATAGCGGCCAATCTGCGTGGCCACACACAGGCCGATCCGACCCTTGCGCATCTCCGGCAGGCAGACCGTGTTGTTCCCCCGGTCGACCTTGTCCTTCATGAACTGTTCCCAGCGCCGGATCCTCTCCATCGACCACCGCAGATCACGATTCCACTCCAGCGCGTTCATGCTGAGGTCGAGATGCACATCGAAAATGAAGGCCGGTTCGCTCATGGTGCCTTTCCGTGGTGAAGTTCGTGTCCCGTCGAGAAGAACGGCCGGGAAGTTTCGGAGGCAACTTATATTCCACCCCTCGCAGACTCGCCACCGATCTCCAGACAATCGCCTTCGCCACATTCGGGGCCACGGTCATGGAGACCTCGGCGCGGCCGTGCGCGGCACCGGCAGCAGTCCTTCGTACTACGAATGCTTCGTTTCTTCGCGCGCCGCGAAGATTCTCAACGCCAAGCCGCCAAGCCGCAAAGTCGCAGAGACGCAAAGAATCGCACGATCTGGGAATCCTGATCTTCAAGAGGCCGCCCACTGTGGCTGGCTTCGTCAGTCAGTGACACTTTCTGACTTCGCGCCTTGGCGACTTTGCGTCTAGAGCGTTTGCATCCGGTCGAGCGGCGGTTTGACTTGCTGGACGTCATTGGCTTGTGGGGGCACGTCGCAGCGGGGGCAACTGTCGCGGTCAGTCTTTCGACTTCACCGGGCGGAACGGGTAGATCCACGACAGCAGCGGGTGGACGTAGCGGGTCTGGACCCAGACTTTGCCCTGGCCCGAGAAGCGGCAGACGAGGCCCTCACCGCCGAACAGGAAGTTCTTGATCGTCTTGGTCGGCCGCGAGCCGGGGAGGACGACCACCTTGTAGTCGAGCGTGTCCTCGAAGGCGACGATGTAGCCGGTGTCGACGACGTACTCGTCCGCGACATCGATCTCCAGAATCGCGCCGAACGAGTTGAAGAACAGATCGCCGGTGCCCGTGGCCTTGAGCAGCACCAGGCCCTCGCCACTGAAGAAGCCTTTCGCCCCCTGCCACTTGGCGGACAGTTCGATTCCCTCGGAATGGGCGAGGAACGCGCCGCGTTGCAGATAAATGGAATTCTTGTCGAGGCGATAGTGCATCATGTCGCCGGGGATGCCGGGGGCGAATGTAACTTCGCCCGGTTCGGTCTCTGCCGTGAACGTGTTCACGATCATGCTCTCGCCCGCGAACATGCGGCCGAGCGCCTTCTTGAGACCTCCCTTGAGCCCCGCCTTCATCTTGAGCGTCGGCGTCATCGACGCCATCGCGGCCGGCTCGGAGTAGATGGTCTCACCGGCACGCAACTGGACCGAGACGATGGCAAAGTCCGGCCGCTGGGAAATCTCAAAGTCGAGTGCACTCATGATGATCTTCCGAAGTGGATGTGTAACAGGAGAGTTGTGTGTTGGTTTTCGGAGCGGGGGGCGGGAGTGCCCGGATTGGGCGGCGTTTTTAGTTGGGGACCGAATAAAGGGGAGAAACGACCCCCCACCCACAACCCATTGAAAATACACGGGGCAGGCCTGCAACCAGCGTCAAATCGCTCGACGCTACTTGATCAACTTCGCATCCGGCGACCGCGGGTTACTGACCCGCGCGTTCCCGAGAAACTTCACTCCGAGCTGACTGAACGTCAGTGCCCGCGAGGCGGCCGAGTCGG
>JANODP010000037.1:0-18628 GCA_031412755.1 Schlesneria sp.
GCTGTTACATTCCTTCGCTTGCGCGTCAGGCTTCAATGTGACCATGAATAATTCGGGCTGGCAGGCACTTCGGCGCGTTGATGGCACCCCACAACTCGACAGTCGCGAAGGCTGTGACAGGCGCACAACCACGCTGGTCACCGTCCCGAATCTGAGAATTCTCCGAGGCGTTTCGTTACAGCTTTGACATGTTCCGAAGCCACGGCTAGCATTCGCCAGCCCTCAAGGGTCGTGGCTGCCCGAAGGAGTTTTTTCGTGCCCGACGACCAGGATCGAGATGGTCGACATGCGCTGGCACGGGGATATGTGCTCTCCTCGCGGGCCATGTCGATCGGTCTGCAGATGGTGGTTCCGTTGGGGTTGGGTTGGTGGGCAGACTCGGCGTGGAAGACGGCGCCGTGGTGCATGATCCTCGGGGCCGTGTTCGGATTCGTGGTCGCAATGCTGGAGTTGATTCATCTCGCCCGGGAGTCTGCTTCCTCGGAAGAGGGGAGCGATTCATCGGACGAGAAGGCGAATACTGACGGGCAAGGTGGTCGTCCGTGAAATCGGTGCTGGTCCAGCAATCTTGGTTGGCCGCGTCGAACCTGCTGTTGGGGCTGGTCCTGTGGATTCCGATGTCGCGACTCTTTGGCGCGATGGGTGTCGAGGGATTGGTGCTGGCCGCAGTTCTCTGCCTCGTCCCTGGTTTGTTGATTCTGGTGCTCCAGCCGGTTTGGAGCACGTGCGGTTTGAAGGGATTCGGTGCCTTGGCAGGTGGTGTGGTTCGCACGCTGTTTGCCTTGGCGGGGTTTCTGGCAATTCGGCGATTTCGTCCCGAGCTGCCACCCATCCTGTTTGGCAGTCTGTTGTCCGTGTTTTATTTGGTGTCACTCGGTGCCGAGACGTGGATGATTGTCAGCAGTCTCGATCGCCATCGTTCGGGATGAGTCGGCGGTGGTTCTAAAGTTCTTGCGGTTGCGGTGACAAGGAATCGAGTGCATGTCGGCAGGTCATGGCCCCTTCGATCACGTCAAGGACAGCGCGGCTTTTGAGCTGCCCGGGTTCGTGACGAGCATCTTTGGGTCGCATGAAATCGTGCTGCCGAAGATCGGCTCGTTCCAGATCACGAAGTTCATGGTCCTGCAAGTCGTGGCCGCATTGTTGACGATCCTGATCTTTCGCGGACTCGCGCGCCGGATCGCCAGCGGTCAGCCTGCGAAGGGTCTCTGGTGGAACTTCTGGGAAGCCATCGCCCTGTTCGTGCGGAACGAAGTCGTCCGGCCGTGTATCGGCATTCCGCACCATCACGATCATGGAGGTGGCGATCACGGGCATGGCGAAGCTGACCACGGAGCGGCACACTCCGGCGAACCGGCACACGGCACGAGCGGCCACTCAAGGGAGACGGTTTCCGTGGCTCATCCGGCCGACCGCTATCTGCCCTACGTCTGGAGCGTCTTCTTCTACATTTTGTTCTGCAATCTGCTCGGAGCGTTCCCGTTCCTGGGCTCTCCAACGGCCGATACCAGTGTGACGGGTGTCCTGGCCTTGATGACGTTCCTGCATGTGATCCGCTACGGCTCCGAGCAGTCCGGATTCGTCGGCTTCTGGAAGTCGCTCGTCCCTGGCATGGAGCTACCCGGACCGCTGGCGATTTTACTCATCCCCATGATTTGGGTGATCGAAGCGGCCGGATTGCTCATCAAGCACGCCGTGCTGGCGTTGCGATTGTTTGCCAATCTGCTGGGTGGACATACGGTGATCAGCGTGTTCCTCGGTTTCATCGCCGCCAGTGCCGATTACGGTTCTATTTGGTGGCTGGTCATGCCGGCCAGCACGGTCGGTCAACTGGCGATTGGAATGCTGGAGTTGTTCGTGGCGTTCCTGCAGGCGTACGTGTTTTCGATGATGACCTCGCTGTTCATCAGCGCGGCGGTGAATCCGCACTAGTCCGTTTGTTTCTAGAGGCGGTTTGTTTCCCGAGTGAGTGTGTTTCTGCGAAGTTTCCGTCGAGTCGACGCGGCTCGGGGATGGATGCAGCTTTCAATGGTTGTCCCGGTTCCAGGGTGAGGAGAGTTCCAGTGAATCAATTGATGCGAGTGATGTGGTGCGCGGTGGTGGCGTTCTTCGTGTTGTCGGCACCGGCGATGGCGGCCGAAGGTACGCTGAGTGGTTTTCATTTTGGCAGTGCGATCGGCGCGGCCGTGACGATCCTCGGTGCCGGTTACGGTATCGGCAAGATCGGTTCGGCGGCCGTCGAGAGCATGGCTCGCCAGCCCGAGGCGGCCAACAAGATTCAGACGGCGATGATCATCGCGGCGGCGCTGATCGAGGGCGTGACCCTTGTCGCCCTGATCGTGTGCATCATGAGCATCGGCACCGGACCGTATTTCGAGCCCAAGTAACTCTGGGCGCGTCGGTTTTGTCGTTGTTCGAGCGTGACAGGCTGTTGACCTGTTCGTCGAGGCTTCTTCTCGAATGAGGCTCTGGAAGATGAGTGGTTTATTGAGATGGGTGGCGTTGCTGTCGCTGGGCTGGGTGCTGCTGTGCGGCAGCCAACACTCCGTGCTGGCCGCCGATCATGGAGAGCACCACGCGGAAACGGACGCACCGAAGGAGAAGGGTGTCCCCGGCATGGTCCCGACGGGAAAGGATCTGCCGCTGTGGTCACTCGTGACGTTCGTGTTGATGATGCTGGTGCTCGGCAAGTTCGTCTGGCCCTCGCTGAACGCGGGGCTGCTCGAACGTGAGCGCAAGATTCGTCAGGACATTGCGGACGCAGAGACCAACCGGCACAAAACCGAAGCGATGGTGAAGGAACACGAGGCGCGGCTGGCCAAGGTTCAGGATGAGGTTCGCGAGATTCTGGCCGAGGCGCGGCGCGATGCCGAGCACGCCAGGCTGGAGATCGCCGCGACCGCTCAGAAGGAGGCCGAGGCGACGAAGCAGCGGGCCATCGCCGAGATCGAGCGGTCGAAGGATCGGGCTCTGACGGAATTGTTCGACTTCATGTCGAACAACATCGTCAATGCCACCGAACAGGTGATCGGGCGCAGCTTGAGCGGCTCGGACCACGAGCGGCTCGTCAAGGAGTCGCTGGCGGGGTTGAACGTGCGCAGGAATTGATGGCATCCGGCGCGTCGAGCCATCTCCCGGGCGCTCGATTGCCGCGACTGCAATTTGTGGATGGATGATGCGTGGTCAGACGAATCGGTTTGACCAACAGGATGGAAGTTGTGGACACCCAGTTACAAGCACGAATCCCGAATGTGATGGAAGACCCGGGCGTCCAGTTGGTCGCCAAGGTTTATGCCGTCGCGTATCTCGATTCGGCGACATCGTCCGGGGTGGAAGCGGCGACAGTTGAATTGGCGTCGTTTGTGGACGACGTGCTGTTGCGGGAAGCCGAATTCGATCAACTGTTGCGGGGAACGGCCCTCGGCCGGGACGAGAAGCTGCGGTTGATCGATCGGGTGTTGGGCGGGCGGGCCTCTCCGCTGTTCGTCAACTTCCTGAGTGTGCTGGCGAAGCACGGGCGGTTGGATTTGTTGCCGGTGATCCGGCGGGTGGTCGAACTCGAAGGCGAGCGGCGACAGGGGAAGAGGCGGGTCGGCGTGAGCAGCGCCGTCGAACTGTCCCCTGAGGCGCTGGCGTCGATCAAGTCGACGCTGGCCGCGTCGCTGGCGTGCGAGCCGATTTTGGAGACCCGGATCGATTCGTCGTTGCTCGGCGGATTGGTGGTCCGGGTGGGAGATACCGTCTACGACGGCTCTTTGAGAACACAGGTCAAGCAACTTCGTGCTCGATTGCGCGAGAGGTGTGTGAATGAAATTCAACGCGGGCGAGATCGCTTCAGTCATCCAGAAGGAAATTGAAGATTTCCGCGGCCAGCTTCAGACCAATGAAGTCGGCCGTGTCGTCGAAGTGGGTGACGGAATTGCGCGAGTGTACGGCCTGGCTTCCGCCATGGCCGGTGAGATGGTCGAATTCTCCAGCGGCGTTCGCGGCCAGGTGTTCAACCTGGAAGAGAGTTCCGTCGGCGTGATCATTCTCGGCGACTACCTCAAGATCGCCGAGGGGGACGAGGTCACCACGACCGGCAAGCTGTTGTCGGTGCCGGTGGGCGAGGCTCTCCTCGGTCGCGTGGTCGATCCGCTGGGCAACGCCCTGGACGGCAAGGGACCGGTCATCACCAGCGAATTGCGTCCGCTGGAAACGGTGGCGCCGGGCGTCTCCGGTCGTCAGCCGGTCAAGCAGCCGCTCCAGACGGGGATCAAGGCCGTTGACTCGATGACGCCCGTCGGTCGCGGCCAGCGCGAACTGATCATCGGCGACCGCAAGACGGGCAAGACGGCCGTCGCCATCGATGCGATCATCAATCAAAAGGGGGGCGACGTCATCTGCGTGTATGTGTCGTGCGGCCAGCGCGCCAGTTCGACGGCCGCGATCATCGAGGCTCTCACCAAGGCCGGTGCGATGGACTACACGATTGTCGTGAGTGCCTCCGCCAGCGATCCGGCCCCGTTGCAGTACATCGCTCCTTACGCGGGAGCGGCCATCGCCGAACACTTCATGTACCAGGGCAAGCACACGCTGGTCGTGTATGACGATCTGACCCGCCAGGCCACCGCCTATCGCCAGTTGTCGCTGCTGATGCGGCGCCCGCCCGGTCGCGAGGCTTATCCCGGCGACGTGTTCTACTGCCACAGCCGCCTGCTCGAACGGGCGGCCAAGCTGAGCGACGAACTCGGCGGCGGCTCGATGACGGCGTTGCCGATCATCGAGACGCTGGAAGGGGAGGTCTCGGCCTACATCCCGACGAACGTGATCTCGATCACCGACGGCCAGATCTATCTCGAACCCGACTTGTTCTTCAAGGGGGTTCGGCCGGCCATCAACGTCGGGATCTCGGTCTCCCGCGTCGGTGGCAACGCCCAGACGAAGGCCATGAAAAAGGTCGCCGGCAGCTTGCGACTGGACCTCGCCGCGTTCCGCGAGTTGGAGGCGTTCGCTCAGCTCGGTACGGAACTGGACAAGGCGACACAGCAACAACTCGACCGCGGGTATCGCATGGTGGAGTTGCTCAAGCAGCCGCAGTTCCAACCGCTCGGCATGGCCGATCAGGTCATGAGCATCTACGGCGGATCGAAGGGTTACTTCGACAAGGTGCCCGTCCCGCGCGTGCAGGAAGCCGAGACGCACATGCTGCAGTTCATGCGCGACGAGAAGAGCGAAGTCCGGGATGCCATCATCGCGAGCGGAGTACTCGACGAGAAGAACGAGGCGGCGTTGAAGACGGCGCTGGAAGAATGGCGGACTCGTTGGGAAACGACGGTCGCCAAGTAGGTTTCGGTTCAAGACAACGATGTAGGATGGGCACTCCTGCCCGTCGGCCTTTGGTGCTAATAAGCGGACGGGCAGGAGTGCCCATCCTACAAATCGCGAATTGGGTGCGTGTGATTCATGGCCAAAGCACGAGCGATCATCAAGCGGTTGAAGGCCGTTCGCAACGTTCGCAAGATCACGCGAACGATGGAACTGGTCGCCACGGCGCGCTTCAAGAAGGCCATGGACCGGGCGACGCAGGCCGCCGCGTACACGCGCAAGATCTCCGAGATCGTCGCCGACCTGTCCGAGGCGTTGCAGGGTTCCGGCTCGTCGGTGACCCACCCGTTGCTTCAGCAGCGGGAGACCGAAAAGAAGAGCATCCTGCTGGTCGTGACCTCGAATCGCGGACTGTGCGGCGGCTACAACGCTTCGATCCTGCGGCACACCCAGACGCGGATTCGACAGGCTCGGGCCGACGGCGTGCAGCTCGACGTGGAAGTCTCGGGCAAGCGCGGCATCGGCTTCTTCAAGTTTCAAAAGCTGCCGACCACGGCGTCGTACACACACTTCGAGGACCGGGTGGCGTTCCACGAGGTCGACGTTCTGGCGAAGCGGTTCGCGGACCAATTCATTCGGGGCGAAATCGACCGCTTGGACGTGGCCTATACGCGGTTCATCTCGATGTCGCGACAAGTCGCCGTGGTGGAGACGCTGCTCCCGATCGGGAAACTGAGCGGAGCGGAGCCCAAGAGCGGCAAGACCAAGACCGAATACGAGTTCCTGCCGTCCCCGCAGGAGATTCTGGAAGAGATCGTTCCCGCCTCGTTCAAGGCCCGGCTGTTCAAGTGCTTCCTCGATGCGGCAGTCAGCGAGCAGATCTCCCGCATGGTGGCCATGAAGAGCGCGACGGAGAACGCGGACGGAATGATTCGAGTCCTTCGCGCCCAGTACAACCGGGCCCGACAATCGCAGATCACCTCGGAACTCAGCGAGATCATCGGCGGAGCCGCCGCGTTGGAGTGACGAGCCGGAAACAGTTGTTCAACAGTTTGTTTTGACAGAAGGCTTGGGGTCGGGCGTTCAAATTTCAAAAATGGCCGGACAGACCGCGTGAAACTCGCGGATCGGCTGGTCGGCCAATTTTGAAATTTGAACGCCCGACCCCAGACCCGGTACACGAGAAGAGACCTCAAGTCATGACCACAGCCACAGCCAACATTGGCCACGTAACGCAGATCATCGGTTCGACCTTCGACGCCGAGTTCGACGGGGGGCACCTGCCCGCCATTTACAACGCCATGAAGATCGAGACCGAAATCAAGGGGCTCAAGATCAAGGTCACCGGCGAAGTGCAACAGCACCTCGGCGGTGGGCGCGTTCGCTGCGTGGCCCTCGGCTCGACGGACGGCATGGTCCGCGGCATGGACGTGCTCGATACCGGCGGTCCGGTGAGCGTCCCGGTCGGCAAGGGAACGCTCGGTCGCGTGTTCAACGTGCTCGGTGATCCGATCGACGGTCGCGGCGAAGTTCAGTTTGAAGAACGCTGGTCGATTCACCGCGATCCCCCGAAGCTGGAAGACCTCAGTTCCAAGACCGAGTTGTTTGAAACCGGTATCAAGGTGATCGACCTGCTCGTGCCGTTCGTCCGCGGCGGCAAGGCCGGACTGTTCGGCGGTGCCGGTCTGGGCAAGACCGTCATCCTCACCGAATTGATCGCCCGAATTGCGGCGGCTCACGGTGGTTACTCGGTGTTCGCGGGCGTCGGCGAACGAACCCGTGAAGGAAACGATCTTTGGCTCGAAATGCAGGAGGCCGAGATCGGTGACACCGGCCGCCACGTCATCGAGCAGACCGCGATGGTGTTCGGTCAGATGAATGAACCGCCCGGTGCCCGTCTGCGCGTCGCGTTGACCGCGCTGACGATGGCCGAGTGGTTCCGCGATGCGACCGGGGCCGACACGCTGCTGTTCGTGGACAACATCTTCCGGTTTTCTCAGGCCGGTTCCGAAGTGTCCGCCCTGCTCGGACGCATGCCGTCCGCCGTGGGTTATCAACCGACCCTCGGTACCGAACTGGGTGCGTTGCAGGAACGAATCACCTCGACGAATCGCGGGGCCATCACCTCGGTGCAAGCCGTGTACGTCCCCGCCGACGATCCGACCGACCCCGCTCCGGCCACCGCGTTCGCTCACCTGGATGCGTTTCTGTACCTCGAACGACGCATTGCGGAAAAGGGCCTGTATCCGGCCATCGATCCGTTGTCGTCTTCGTCTCGAATCCTCGACCCGCTCGTTGTCGGCGAACGTCACTACAAGATCGCCCGCCGCGTGCAGCAGATTCTTCAGCGGTATCGCGAACTGCAGGACATCATCGCGATTCTCGGTATCGACGAGTTGAGCGAAGAGGACAAGCTGGTCGTGCATCGTGCCCGCCGCATCGAGCGGTTCCTGTCGCAGCCGTTCCTCGTGGCGGAAGCGTTCACCGGGAAGAAGGGCAAGATCACGTCCCGCGAAGAGACGATCGTCAGCTTCGAGGAACTGTGCGACGGCAAGTGGGATCACCTGCCCGAAGCGGCATTCCTCTATGTCGGTGGCATTCAAGAGGCCGCCGAACAGGCCGAGAGATTGGCGAAGGCATAATCGTGGGCAGTGGATGGTGGTTAGTGGATAGCCAGAGCTGACACAAGCCGCCATCAATCACTGCTCTCTCATTCGGCTATCCACGACCCACTAATCACTATCCACTGCCTCCTCCCATGCCCGATGCCCTGCGACTTGTGATCGTGACGCCCGAGCGAACGCTGCTCGATGAGCCGGTCTCCGCGCTGCGCTTTCCGCTGTATGACGGCGACATCGGCATTCTGCCGGGACGCCTGCCGTTGATCGGGCGACTCGGGGCGGGAGAGCTCAAGCTGACGTCGGCCTCGGGCGAACGAAGCTACTTCATCGACGGCGGCTTCGCACAGGTGGAGGGTTCGGTGGTCTCGATCCTCACCCAGCGGGCGATTCCGCTTGAGGAACTGACGGTGGCCGAGGCCGAGAAGCAACTGGCTGCGGCGCAGGCCAAGCCGGCGCAGGGTGACGCAGAAGTCACCGCGAAACTTGCCGATCAGCAGCGCGCTCGCCAAATGCTGGCACTCGCTCAGCGGTCTCGTTGAGTCCGGCTGCTGGCACGGCCGAGAATCTCCCGCACAGGCCGGTGTGATCGGCAAGGTCTTCGCGAGTCCCTCAGGCCGACCCGCGGATCGCGTCCGGCAGCCCTCCGGCTTTGACCACGTGGTACGACCCGCACGATGCGAGTTCCTTTCGCGGCACCGGTCACTCGTGGAGCCTGCCGTCACGCCCCGTTTGATTCACGATGGCAGATTCCGCCGGACGAAACTATGGCGACTCGATGACTCGTGCTCGTCCTCCCGCGAGCTTTCCTCCGCCCGACAAGATGTTGGAACGAGAATCCCATGCCGACTTCGCCTGCTGCTTCTGTGTGGACCGCGTTCGATGACGCGGCTCCCCTTTCGAACATCGCTCTCGTCCTCGAAGGCCCGGCCGAATCGTTCGTGATCGACCGGGACGGGCTGCGGATCGGGTCGAGCCCCGTCTGCGAATTGCCGTTGCCGGGCGGCCCTCCCCTGCACAGCGTGATTCACCGGCAATCGGGTGTCACCTGGATCGAGTCGCAGGAGGACGCGAACCTGATCGTCAACGGTTGCACTCGGCGCCGGATGGCGTTGCGCGACGGTGATGTCCTGGAGTTGAACGGTCTCGAACTGATCGTTCGCTTCCGGTCGGTCGAGAGTGTGGACGAGATGCCGCGCGGTCTGGAAGACGATCTGTCGCTGTTGTCGGCCGAGGAACTGTGCGACCGCATTCTGGCCGAGCAGGACATGGTCGACGAGTTCTCCGAAGGCCAGCGCGAGGGCTGGAACGGCCTCCTGGCGGCGATCGAAGCGGTGCGCGAGACCGAGCAGCCGGTGGCGACCCTGCCGCTCGAAGTCGAACGTGCGGTGGAGCCCGTCGCCGCGCCGGACAACTGCGAACGGCTGTTGGAGCAGATTCGCGAGCTGTCCGAGATGGTGAACGGTCGCTCGCAGGAACTCGACGACTGCGAGAGCGAACTCGTGGCCGCCACGGCGCTCCTCGAAGAGGCTCAGGAGCGGGTCTCGCATCAGATCGAAGGGTTGCTCGAACAGTTGCAGACGCCGACCGCCGAACTGGAACTGCGCGCGAGCGCTTGAGCTCTGAGTATTCGCAGTCGCATTGAAGCCTGACGCGCAAGCGAAGGGAATGCCGCGACATCCCTTCGCTTGCGCGTCAGGCTTCAATGCCGCCCCCTGCTCCACGTCAGGCGTCGCGAAACAGCAGCGGCATCAGTTCGCAGCCGCGATCGAGGCGAATCGGTGAGGCGGCGGCGGTGACCTCGTCGTAGGTGGCCGCGCCATCCGCAGTCACTCCGCTGCCGCACAACGCGAACGGGACGTACCCGTGACTGTGCGTCTTCGTGCGCAGAAACGTCGGGTGATCGGGGCAGATGACGAGGCGATAGTCTCCCTGAGACTTCAAGTACTCGTGCAGCGGCCCGACGATGTGTTCGTCGATCCGTTCGAGCGCCTTCACCTTCTCGTCGGCCCGTCCCTCGTGAGACGCCTCATCGGTCGCTTCGACGTGGACCACGATGAAGTCGGTCACGTCATCCTGCAGCGCTTGAATGGCCGCCCGTCCCTTGGCCGCATAGTCGGTGTCGAGATATCCCGTCGCACCGGCCACTTCGATCACGTTCCAGCCCAGCAGCCGACCGAGACCGCGCAGCAGATCGACCGCCGTGATGACGGCTCCCCGTTTGCCAAATCGTTGCATGAATGACTTGAACGCGGGGCGCTGGCCCTGGCCCCACAACCAGCACTGGGTGGCGGTGTGAGCTCCCGTTGCCGCGCGAGCCTGGTTCTCGGGGCAGGCGGCGAACAGCGGTTTGCTGCGCTCCATCAACTCGCGCAGCACCTCGCCACCGGGACCGTGCGGCAGGTGAGGCTCGACGAGTTGATCGGTGATGTCGTGAGGTGGCGTGGTCTGGGTCGCCGGACCAAACGGAGCCGCCACGCCGCGGGCTCGATAGACGAGCAGATTGCGGTAGCTGACCCCGGCGTAAAACTTCCAGTGCTCGTCTCCGCAGTGATCGCGCTGCAAGACCTCGATCAGCGTCCGGCCCAGTTCGTTGGGAATCTGTTCGGCGGTGAAGCTCGTCATGCGGCCGTCGGTCACCGTCACGAAGTTGCAGCGGATGCACCAGTCCAGCGGTCCGAGTTCGATTCCCTGCGCGGCGGCCTCCAGCGGCGCACGGCCGGTGTGATATTCGAGCGGGTCGTAGCCGAAGAGGCTCATCGTTCCGACATCGCTGCCCGACGGCATCGAGGCGGGCACATGATCAGCTCGCCCGACGAGACCGGTCCGCGCGACCTCGTCCATGTGTGGAATGCGGGCGGCCTGCAACGGAGTCTTGCCGCCGAGCGAGTCCTGCGGTTCGTCGGCAACTCCATCGGGAATGACGAGGGCGAATTTCATGGGCGTTGTTCGAGATTCGAGTTCGGGACGCGATGCTGCTGTTCTTGTAGCCGGACTGTCGATTGCTGTCGACTCGTCTCAGATTATGGCACGCCGGACGAGTGGTGACGCCGCAAACTGCGAAGGTTGAGCGAAGTCACTCGGCACAATCGTGACGATTGGTTATCCTCGCCGCCACTCGCGTTGACGAGATGCAACGCCCGCGCAGGACCGTCACCAACGAACCATTTGATCACCAGTCTGACTCGCGCCACCATGCCAAACACCTGGATCGCCGACCGGATGCACCGGATCGATGCCTCCGGCATCCGCAAGGTTTTTGACCTTGCCTCCAAAATGAAGAACCCGATCAACCTGGGGATCGGGCAGCCGCACTTCGACACGCCCGAGCCGGTCAAGCGGGCGCTGTGCGAGGCGGTGATGAACGGCAAGAACGTGTACAGCCCGACGCAGGGGATCGCGCCGCTGTGCGAGGCAATTCAACGGCGGGTCGCCGCCGAATTCGGGCACGCCGACCGGCAGACGTTCGTCACCAGCGGGACGAGTGGTGGGCTGATGCTGGCGTTGTCGGTGCTCGTCAATCCCGGGGACGAGGTCATCGCGTTCGACCCGTGGTTTGTGATGTACAAGCACCTGGTGACGCTCGCGGGCGGAACGTGTGTACAGATCGACACGTATCCCGACTTCGGCATCGACCTGAACAGGGTGCGCGACGCCATCACGCCGAAGACGAAGGCGATCCTCTGCAACAGCCCGTGCAATCCGACCGGCTACGTGGCGACCGAAGCGGAATTGAAGGGTCTCGCCGAACTGGCAAAAGAGAAAGACGTCTGTCTCATCAGCGACGAGATCTATCGCGTCTTCTGTTACGACCGGCCATTCATCAGCCCGGCGAAGTGGAACGACCGGACGCTCGTGATCGACGGTTTCAGCAAGTCGCACTCGATGACCGGCCTGCGGTTGGGCTTCGCGCACGGACCGGCCGACGTGATTCAGCAGATGATCAAGTTGCAGCAGTTCACGTTTGTCTGTGCTCCGCAGCCGGTCCAATGGGCGGGCTTGGCAGCTCTCGAATGCGACGTCTCCGACCGCGTGGCCGACTACGCGCGGAAGCACCAGTATTTGGTGGACGAACTGGGCGGCCTGTACGACATTCGCGGCAGCGGCGGCGCGTTCTACCTCTTCATCAAGGCCCCGCACGGAACGGGAAGCGAGTTTGTGGCGAAGGCGATCGAGAACGAGTTGCTGATCATCCCCGGCAACGTCTTCAGCCAGCACGACACTCACTTCCGCCTGAGCTTCGCCGCCGAACAACAGACGCTGGAGCGGGGCGTGGAAGTGTTGAAGAAGCTCGCGCGAAGATAACTAAGCAAGGGTTCTCATGCGCATCGACCTCATCGAAACGATCCCCGTTCGCATTCCGCTGAAGCCCGAGCGGCGGATGATCTCGGCACTCGGTCGGCATGATGTCTCGGACTTTTTGCTCGTGCGAGTCCTCACCGACGGCGGCCTCGAAGGCTGGGGCGAGGCGACCGTGACTCCACGCTGGAGCGGTGAGACGTGTCGCGGCGCGAAGGCGCTTGTCGATGACGTCCTCTCACCGGCCGTGGTCGGTTGCAGTGCGGGCGACATCGTCGAGCTGGATCGGCGAATGGATGCCGTCGCCGTGGGGAACTGGTTCGCCAAGTCGGCCGTCGAGATGGCGTGTTGGGACATTCAAGGCCGGGCGGCGGGTAAGCCCGTGTACGAACTGCTCGGCGGCGCGTGTCGGCCCCTCACGATTCGGAGCCGCTTCTCGCTGGGAGCCTACGAACCGGAGCGGGCGCGGCGACGCGCGGCCGAACTGATGGCCGCCGGTTTCACCACGATCAAGGTCAAAGTCGGAGTCGATCCGGCGCGGGATGTCGAACGAGTCCGCATCGTCCGCGAAGTGATCGGCCCCGACATCGCGTTGACCATCGACGCGAACGGCGGCTGGGACGTCGAGACCTCGATCCGCTGCATTCGCGAGCTGCGCGACTGCGATCTGACGCTCGTCGAACAACCGATCCCACCGGGCGACTACACCGGGCTGGCTCGCGTGCGGGGCGAGACCGGCGCGAAGATCCTCGCCGATGAAAGTTGCTTCGATCTGATTCACGCGCAGGAGCTGATTCGCCACGACTGCTGCGACGCGATCAGCCTCTACCCGGGGAAGAACGGCGGGATTCGGAAGGCCCGCGAAATCGCGGACCTCGCCGCGCAGCACGGCATCGCGTGCTCGATCGGCTCCAATCTGGAATGGGATATCGGCACGGCCGCGATGCTGCACTTCATCGTCTCGACACCCAACATGCAGGTCGAACTCTATCCGGGCGATGTCCTGGGCCCCGACTACCACGAGGTCTCGATCGCACGGAACCCGCTGTGCATCGCGGGGCCGTTGACGACGCTGCACGACGGGCCGGGATTGGGGATCGAGGTGGATCGCGAGGTTGTTGAGCGGCACCGGTCGGACCGGTAGGGCGGCGGGAGCGCACAAGCTGGCAGCATGTGCTACGCGTTGTCGGGGAGTTGGCTGGGGTAACCATACAAGTCGAACGAAGGCTTCCAGGCGGCGTAGACGCGGCGCTTCAAAGCCTCATCCATCTCGTACTTGTTCTTCTTGTAGCGGGTCAGTTCGGGAACCTGCTGTTGAATCTGCGGCTCGACGAGTGGCCAACTGGTCAGGCCCAGCTTCTCGTAGACGAGCTTCATCTGTCCGAGCGGATCGGCCTCCAGATCCTCGAACCGCACCTCATGCAGGTGGCCGGGTGGGATGAGGTGCTTCGTGCGTTCATACGTCTCGAAGCACTTCGAATAGACGTCGAGCACGTCCTCTTCGAGCGAGTCGTAGTACGGCTTGGCGAGTCCGTTTTCGAGGAACAGCGTGCGCCGCAGGTGGACTCCCGAATTGAAGACGGCATAGGGCTCGCGGTAGATGTAGACGAACTTCGCTTCGGGAAACATCTTCAGCAGCACCGGAATCCGGAACGTGTGGGTGGGCGACTTCAGGACGATGGGCTTGTTCTTCCGAATCGTCAGTTTTTTCAGAAAGCGGAGAAAGGCGTTCTGCCACGTCTGGAGTTCCCGCGGCGTCAGCTCGGTCAGATCGAAGTAGCGGCGGAACACCGAGGGATCCTTTTGATGAGCCAGCATCAGATACGGCGACATCAGCGTCATCTGCAACAGGGCCATCTCGTCCTCTTGCGGAAGCTGCCAGTCGGTGGCCATGTTGTCCATCGGCCGGGTCTTGGGCAGCGTCCAACGCGTCAGCTTGGTGACCCACGATTCGGTCAGCAGAAAGTTGTCCGGTGCCATCACCTGGAAGAGGTTGGGGTAGGTCAACTCGGGATCGAGCGTCATCAGGTTGTGCAGCAGCGTCGTGCCGCTGCGCCAATGACCGAGGATGAAGATCGGCGGATGATCGAGCTTCGTTCGGGCGATTCGTCTGCCGAAGACGAGCGACTCCAGCAGATTGCTCAGCGAATTGAGCGGGGCCAGTGCCGAGATCGAAGCAATCCGCAGCCAGTGCGACCAGTTCATCGGTGGGCGACTGGCCAGCAGTCGCAGCCAGTGACCGAAACTCGTGCCATGCCAGATGCAGAGCAGGCTGTGCGCGTTGGGCTTGGTCGGGACGGCCTTGGCGAGCGACACAGGTTTGGGGTCGATGGAAGAACCGGGCAACACGGCAGAAGCAGGATTGGGGGGTGGAGCCACTCGACGCAATTCCTCGCGACAGACACGGTTGAAAGCGGGGCGTAAACTAGCATGATCAACCAGACCGTGCGAGTGCTGTTTTGGTACCTTTGGGCATTAGTCACTGGTCATTAGTCATTAGTAGTGGATTGCGGCTGCCGACCAGTGGCCAATCACCAGTGACCAATGACCAATCACCAATGACCAATGACTAATGACTAATGACCCACTCACTGCCGCAGTCCTCACCCCCGTTGGGCGGGGAGCCGTCGCGACGATTCGCGTCAGGGGGGATCTGTCGCAACTCGATGACATCGCCGTGCCGTTGTTTCGCGCCGCGAATGGTCGACCGCTGTCTCAACAGGAATTGCGGCGCATCGCGTTCGGACGCTGGGGACGCGAGGACGCCGAGGAGATCGTCGTCAGTCGGCTGTCGGACGAGACACTCGAACTTCACTGCCACGGGGGCGACGCGGCCGTACAACGGATTCTGAACGATCTGCAACGAGCGGGCTGCACAGCGGTGAGCTGGCAGTCGCAGATGGCCGCGTGCGGTCCGTCGCTCGACGCCGAATGCCTCGACGCGCTCAGCCGCGCCAACACCTGGCGCACCGCCGAGATCCTGCTCGAACAATCGAACGGTCTGTTGCTCGCGGCGTTTCAAAACCTCGCGCAGCATGTCTCCCTCTCTCCCCCTCTCCCCCTCTCCCCCTCTTCGCAACTCATCGATGTCCGTGCCAAGACGCTCTCACGGCTTAACGCGCTCCTCGCCTGGTCCGACTTCGGGCTGCATCTCACTCGCCCGTGGAGCGTCGTCTTGACCGGACGGCCGAACGTGGGGAAGTCGAGTCTCATCAATCGCCTGCTCGGATACGAACGAGCCATCGTGTTCGATCAGCCGGGGACGACCCGCGACGTGGTGACGGGCGAGACCGCCTTCGACGGTTGGCCGGTGCTGCTGGCCGACACCGCCGGACTGCGCGACGCGACCGAGGAACTGGAAGCGGCCGGCATCGCTCTCGCCCGCGAGCGGCTGGCGGGTGCCGATCTGCGAGTGGTCCTGATCGACCTCGGCGAACCACCCTCGACGGATGACCGGCGACTGTTCTCCGAGTGGCCCGACGCGCTGGTGGTCGCTCACAAGTGCGATCGGCCGGATCGCTGGTTGGATCAACGGCCGGCCGACGCCCTGCGCGTGTCATCGCAGACCGGCGAGGGGATCGACGAGTTGCAGCGGCGGCTTGTCGAGCGGCTTGTCCCGCGCGTCCCTCCGCCGGGGACCGCAATCCCGATCAGTGTGCGACAGGTCGAGGTGCTGCGCGCGGCGCTGTTGGCGGGAGACGAAGCGGACTTCCGGGCGAGTGTTGATTCGCTGTTCAACTTCGTGGGATCTGCTTTGTGAAAGCCATCGCGGTATTGAAACTGGGAGAGTGTGCCACGGTCACGGAGTCCTCGACGTGGTTGTGGCACACAAAATGAATTCGTCGATGGCTCTGGGGTGCCGTCGTCAATTGGTGGCCCTCTTCCGGTCCCCTCTGGTTTCCGCTGCCATCCCTGCCCCGGCTCTGCCATCCGTGCGAAGCCGATCGAAAGGGAAAAACCGCACGGATGGCAGGGCCAGAGCACGGATGAGTCATGACAAACGGCGCAAGACATGACTCAGTGGTTGAAAGACCGTTTCATCAGGCCACCCTCTGCCCGAAGACTGGCGGGAGAGCGGACCGGAAGAGGACCACCAAATCACGACTGCACCCCTGGCTCTGCCTGCATCACGTCAAACATAGACGTGTTGCAGGACGTAACCTATCATCGCCGACCGTCTCGAAACCTCCCTCGGTCTTCATCACCTCATGAGTCTGCCCGTGGAAGCCGCTGTTGTTTCTGAGTCGGACGGCGCGGACCGGCCGTTCGTGATCGACGCCGCCCGGCCGGCGCGGTGGTTCGATTGGCGCGAGGTCTGGCGGTACCGCGAACTGGTCTGGACGCTGGCCTCGCGCGACATCAAGGTCCGCTATCGGCAGGCTCTGGTCGGCATGGCCTGGATCATCCTGCAACCGCTGATCCAGGTGGTGATCTTCAGCAGTCTGTTCGGTCGGTTGCTGACGAAACCGGACGACGGCGGCGTCCCCTATGAGGTTTCCACGTTCTGCGGTCTGCTGCTGTGGACGCTGTTCGCGACGACTGTGGGGTCGGCCACGAATTGCCTCGTCGATTACCGCCATCTGCTGACCAAGGTTTACTTTCCGAGGATCACCCTCCCCCTTTCGGCCTGCCTGCGTCCGCTGGTCGACTTCGGCGTGGGGGGCGCGGTGTTGGTGGTCGTGATGGCGTGGTATCGCATCGTGCCGACGGTGGCACTGCTGGCGTTGCCGGGCGTGGTGTTGCTGACGGTCCTGGCGGCGCTGTCGCTGGGCCTGTGGCTGTCGGCGCTGAACGCTCACTATCGGGACTTCGGCATCGTCATTCCGTTTGCGTTGCAGATGGGTTTCTTCATCAGTCCCGTGGTCTACAGCGCCTCTTTGATTCCGGCCGAATGGCGCTGGCTTTACGGTTTGAATCCCATGGCCTCGCTGCTGGAGGCCTTTCGTTGGAGCCTGTTCGGCGTGGGCGGACCGGGACCGGTCGAAATCTTGATGTCGGTGCTGGTCACGCTGTTGGTGTTGGTGACCGGTGAGTGGTACTTCCGCCGGGTCGAACGCTTCCTGGCAGATCGGATTTGACGATGAGCGATCTCGCGCTGCGGGTGGAGGGGCTGGCGAAGTCGTTCCGACTCGGGCATCAACTCGAATACCACCGGTTCACCGAGTTCATCGAGAACGTGGCGCGGAACGTCGCGCAGCTACCGGCGCGCTGGCTGAAGGGGAACTCGGCCGGCGGTTCCTCCGGACCCGACACGTTCTGGGCGCTCGACGACGTGTCGTTCTCGGTCCCGCGCGGTGAGATGCTCGGCATCATCGGTCGCAATGGGGCGGGGAAGAGCACACTGCTGAAGCTGCTCTCGCGAATCACGGCACCGACGCGCGGCCGGATCGAGTTGTGGGGCCGCGTCGGCAGTCTGCTCGAAGTCGGGACCGGCTTTCATCCCGAGCTGACCGGCCGCGAGAACATCTTTCTCAACGGCGCGATCCTCGGCATGACGCGGCGCGAGATCGTGCGCCGCTTCGACGAGATCGTCGCGTTCGCCGAGATCGAGCGGTTCCTCGACACGGCCGTGAAACACTATTCGAGCGGCATGTATGTGCGACTCGGGTTCTCGGTGGCAGCCCATCTCGAACCCGACGTGCTGATCGTCGATGAAGTCCTCGCCGTCGGTGACCTCGCGTTCCAGAAGAAGTGCTTCGGCAAGATGCAGGACGTGACGCGGCAGGGCCGCACGATCCTGCTCGTCTCGCACAACCTGAGCGCGGTGTCGAGCATCTGCCGCCGGGCGATCCTGTTGGAGCAGGGCCGGCTGGTTCAGGACGGCCCCGCCGCCGAAGTCATCGAGACGTATTTGAGATCGTCCGGCACGGCGGCGGGTGAAGTGACGTGGCCCGATGCCGCCGCGGCTCCGCAAACTGACAACCTGCGTCTGCGCGGTGTGACGATTCGTCAAGCCGACTCGAACGGCCCGACGGCGGCCGTCAACCTCGAACTGCCGATCGAGATCGAGATCGACTACGAGTCCCTGCGCCCCACAGCGAAGGCGTGGGCCGGGCTCCATCTCCGCGACCGGCTCGGCAATCTGGCGTTCGCTGCGGAGACGAACAACTCGACCGACACCGACGCCACCTCGCAGCATCGGCGCGAGTACACGGCCGGCCGCTACCGCTCGACGTGTGAGATCCCCGCGAACCTGCTCAACCAGGGCGACTACAACGTCTGCGTCCTGCTCGGCCGAGACGGCCCCGTCGCCGAACTGCTCACCGAGGATGCCGTCTCCTTCTCGACGCTCGATCCCCACCTGATCGAGAAGGGCTACCACACCAACTGGCCCGGCCTCCTCCGCCCCCGACTGGCCTGGCGGACGGAGAAGGTGTGAATCCCGAGACGTAGGGTGGGACCAG
>JANODP010000038.1:0-33818 GCA_031412755.1 Schlesneria sp.
CGACATCCGTTCGACGCGCGACAAGACCCTGGAGAAGCGCGAGCAGGAACGGATCGACAAGCAGACGAAGACCGAGAAGGATTTGGAATCGACCAAGGAGAAGCGCGACGGGCTGAAGAAGACGGCCGAGGAATGGAAAAAGACGCTCGACGAACAGCTTCTGAACTTCGACAAACAGCTTTCACGACTGGAACGGGATCACACGTTTCTGGAGAAGCGGGGCCAGTCGATCGTCGAGTCTCAGCTTCAACTCAATCGCGACATGACCCTGCTCCAGCAACAGGCCAACAACGCCGCCGGCAACCAGAGCAAGAATCAACAGGCGAACTTCAATCTCCAGATGGAGCAGCTTCAACTCCAGAAGGTTCGATATCAGGCCGAGTACGACCAGACGCTGGTCGCCGCCCAACAAGTGACGCAGAAGGCACAGGGTTTGATCCAACAGCGCAACGTGGTGGTCCAGCAATACCAGAAGGCGACGGGACAACTCGTCAAGCAGGATGCCTCGCTCGACAAATGGCAGGGCCGGCTGAAGAAGGACACCGAAAAGTTGAAGGCTCCGGTGGATGACAAGGTTCCCGCGGTGACAAACAAGATCAACCAGGTCCGTTCATTCCGCACCTACATCGAATTCGACGTGATCGAGCAGCGCGACCGCCTGCTCGATACGTTCGGCGTCGCGATGCCAGACAAGCCCGACAAACCCGGAGCGAAGTCACCCTGACTCGCTTCAGGACATTTTTTGCAGAGGCGGAGCGAACGCCGGCGCATCCTCAGACAATTCCAAGCTCGCACACGGCGACACAGCCCATCAGATCCCCGCATTGCAGGAGACAGAGCATGACGAATCACTTCCGGACTCTTGTGGGCGTCCTGAGCCTCTCGCTCAGTTGTGTCACGCCAGTGATCCACGCGGCGAAACCCGAGGCTGATGAGGCAGAGCGTGTCAAGGTGCAGCAGGCCCTGCAATCCGAAACGGCAGCGGGACCAAATTACGTCAATCGGCGTGATGCGCTGCAACCGACGCTGCGTCCCGCCACGAAGTCCGATCCGACGTGGTGGCAGTCTGGCTACGTGAAGGTTGGCACCGACTGGCGTTCCGTCGAGCAATCCAGCATCGCATCTGGAGATGCTGGACTCTTGAACGATTACCGCCAGCAGCGAGCTGCCGCGCCGAAGACCGCCGATGGCCAGTTCGCTCTCGCCAATTGGTGCCGCAACCACAAGCTGCCCGATCAGGAACGCGCCCACTTGATGCAGACGCTTATGCTCACGGAACCGAATCATGACGTGACCGCGATTTACGAACGAATGAGATTCAAGCAACTCGGATCGCGATGGATCGCCCCCTCGGAACTGGCAGAAATTGAGCGACAGTCCAAAGTGGCTGCAGAAGATCTTCAACGCTGGTTGCCCCGCGTCCAGCGAATCGCACGAAACTTGGAGGGCAACGCCAAACAACAGAGAATTGCACGAGATGAACTTGCCGGGATCGACGATTCATCGTCAATTCCGGCATTGGTGACGAATCTCGGTTTTCGCAACGAAGAAGCGGCGCTCGCCACGGTTGAGGTTTTGGCCCGACTCAACTCGTACCAAGCGGCTCAGGCATTGGCCTATGAATCGGTCTTCGCGTCGTGGCGCACTGTGACCGATCGAGCCGTCGAACATTTGACCTCTCGCAGTCAGGACGATTACGTCCCAGAACTGATGAGCTTGTTGCAGGGACCGGTCAAGACCGTCATTCAAGACCGCCCGGGTATGCCCTACGCTCGGTTCACGGCCCTACAGGAAGGTCACGACCATATTCGTCTGGCTCGATTCACGTTCGTTCATTTCGTGGACAATGATTTGATCGATTATCGCCGTCGATTGGTCCCAAGTGATTCGGGAATTTATCGCCGAACAGCATCGGGATGGCTCCGAACTGAAAGCATTCCGGGAATGCAGAGGCGGGCGGCAGCGTCCGCCGAGCAGTTGCGCAACAGTCTGAAGGACTTGGCAGAGGACGCGACCGATGCGGCTGAAAAGATCAATCAGCGAGTTGGCAATGTCTTATCGCATGTTTCCGCAGAGCCAGCATCGTCCGATCCTCATGTTTGGTGGAGTTGGTGGGCCAACCAGATGGGTATTGAAGAAAGTTCGACCAAGCCTGTCACGGTCGTCGTTGATGAGAAGAAACCTGGGATTGTTAGTGCTGGCAGAACGGTCTTCAATCCGAGTTGTCTCGTCGCGGGCACGCCCGTTTGGACGGATCGCGGATTCATCGCCATCGAGAAGATCGCCGCTGGTGATTGCGTGCTGGCGAAGAACATCGAGGCGGGTGAACTCGCCTACAAGCCTGTCGTTCACACCACCGTTCGTCAGCCTGTTCCGGTCACGAAGTTTGTCGTCAACGGACAGCCGGTAGTCGCGAGCAGCGGGCACAACTTCTGGGTTTCGGGCAGCGGGTGGACCAAGACGCGCGAGTTGATTCCGCAGCAGCCGATTCACACGGTCGTCGGCATGGCGCGCGTCGAGTCGGTCGAGGATGAGGCCGAACCCGCGCCGGTCTACAACCTGGTGGTTGCCGACTTTCACACGTACTTCGTGAGCCCGGCGATGATCCTCAGCCACGACGTCCTGCCCCCGCGACCGACCAACGTCAAGGTGCCGGGACTGGCGGCGAAGTGATGCGGCGGCGGGAGCGTTTGCCAATGAAAAGCACCCGCCAGACAGGGTCGTGTCGAGCGGGTGCTTCTTTTGGTGCCGGACGCCACTCGGCTGTCACGTTTGCAGCAGGCGTTTCGCCTCGTCGTATCCGGCGGCCGGTCGGCCGCATTCGCTCGCGGCGACTCGGGACAGCGCGATGATGTGTCGCCAGCGGAAGCCGGGTCGCGTGGTGGCGAACTCCTGGCTGACGGTGCGATAGAACTTCTCGGCGTGCAGCGCGCCGTCTTCGCTGATCGAGTACTTGAGCAGCACATCGAAGACGGCTCGCGGCGACTGGTCGAGCTTCGAGTAGGCGGCCACGGCGGCACTGGCCAGAGCCTGATCGTTGGCTTTGATCGCCGCATCGAGGATGCCAAGCAACGCCGCAGGCGTTTGGTCGGCGGACTTGGCCAACAAGCCCTCTGTGTGTTCTGCCAATGGCCACGGCTGCCAATTCAGGAAGTCGCCGCCACGCGAACCGCGGTCGTGTGCCATCTGCCACGCTCCGAGAATCAGGCACGCCGCCGTGTTGCGGGCATTGCTGACGCGGGCCATGTTCCGCCAGGCATTCGCCGAATCGCAGGCATGCACGCCGATCGAGTCGCCATGCACGCTGCCGATGGGCTTGCCGGCCGACGTCTGGTTTTCGGGACGGCCCATGTCGCGGAGCAGCAGTTGGTTGGCGGCCAGCGTGATCGCTTCGCCCACAGAGTCGGGAGCAAACCCTTCCGCGAGGGCCGCGGCGACCGCTTCGGCCGCCTGATCGGGAGTGGCGGTGAACAGCGTCTTGCTCAGGTGCTCGACCCATCCATCCTCGGCGACCTTCGTCCCGAGCGGCCGGCCCACCAGCTTGAACTGATCGAACAGTTTGGGCAGCAATCGGCTGCCGCCTCGCGCGTATTCGTTGTTTTTCCCGCACTCAGCCTTCACGCAGTAGCGGACCGACTGTCGCAGCATCGTGTGCGCGTGCTCGCGCCCGACGATGTCGAGCAGATCCCACGCCCGGTACGGCATCACCACGCGATGAACCTCGGTGTTGTCCTGCACCACTTCAAGGACATCGTTGAAGGCCTCGTCGGCCGACCGCTGGGCGATCCGCGCGAAGTGTTGTTCGGCCAGATCCCGGTCCTTGCCGAGGACGGCCTGGTGCAGATCTGCGCCCGTGCTCGATTTCGACGTCGCGTCCGTGAGAGCGACCGGATGCAGGATCTCGGACTTGTGGCCGCCGTGATCCTGAATGCGCTGGCTGTTGCGGTAGAGCACCTTCAGCACGGGAAGCGGGCTTTGTTCGGACGGGAGTTCTCGCGACATTTGATAGGCGGGCGACAGGGCCATCATCGTGTGGAAGCCGATGTAATCTTCGCCGCCAAACGTCCGGGCATTCGCCAGTGCGGCCGCCGCCACGAGATCGCGCAGGGACGTGCCCGACTTCCACTTGTCGATGAGCATCGGCTGCAACTTGTCGGCCGCCGTGTCTTGCAGCAGTCTCACCAGCGGTTCGCGATCGCCGAAGGTGAGCGAATCGGCAACGTCGTCCGCAGCCCACGCCGAGGACAATCCCAGATCGCGAGCCGCTCCGTAACCGACTCCCGCGACCAGCATGCCTCGACCAACATCCGCCAGAAATTCGCGTCGCGTTCGTTCTGTCATGATCGTCTCCGTTGATGGGACCGAGTCGAGGGAGGCACCGCCGTCACTCCTCGTGTTGCGCGGGATGATACTCCTCGACAAGTCAAACAAGCAATCTCTTGTACTACATGTCTGATCGCTGACGCTGAGGAGAAGATGAGTAAGATTACGAGTAAGAGTACGAGTAAGAGACCCCAATCGTTGCCTGGACGAGTGAGGGCCGCGGCAGATTTCGCCGGAGGCATCAGCGGATGCCCTGGCGGATGACGCCACCGTTCGACTCGCGCGTCGGGTTGTAGCAATGGTGAGGGTGACGCCACGAATGATCGTCACGGCAATCTCGGTGCGCCGAATCCAACAGCCGGGAGCGGATGTGCCGCGTCGCGGGCGACCCGCCACGGGGCCGGTCTGTTCCTCTTAAGAAAGCCTCCAGGGAGGGAGACTCGCATGGCCGGTGGTCGCATCGCTGCGGTGGTGGCTTGGGCCGTGTGCCTCATTGCCAGCCAGAGTGGTTCCGTCTTCGGGCAAGCCTATTTCTCCAGTCGCTATCCCGAGTCGTTGGTCGCGCCGTCTCAAGCCGGCGGGATGAGTCCGCTGTCGAACGGGAGCAACCTTCGCGCACCGACTGGCCCCCTGCCCTATGGCGACTATCGACTCGCCCTGCCCGGTCACACGTCGTTCGCTACGGAGTGTGACGTCGGATCGACCGAGTATTCCGATCCCGCGCTGGTCTTCGATGATCCCGGCCCCTCCGGTACGGTCTGGTCCGATACGGTTCCCGCCGTGCCGCGGCTGGATTTTCGTGCGGGCATGATCTTTCTCCAGCGCAGCCGCTTCGCCTCGCAAGCCTTCACGGACGGTGCGACGCCGACCAACGCGCGCGACCTCAACACCGGGACCGGCTCTGGCCCGCAGGGGACGTTTCTCTATCGCGGCCTGTTCAATTCCTCGTGGGATGCGGAGGTGAGTTACTTCCAGGTCGATGACTTCAGTGCCCGGGCATTCACTCCGATCGCGGCGCAGTTGCTGACGACTCCGCCGATTGTCTTCTCACCGATGGACGTGACGAGCCTTTACAAATCGTCCGTTCGCAGTGGCGAGTTCAACCTGCGCCGCGGCTGGACCGAGCGGGTCACGCTCCTGAGCGGCTTCCGCTACTTCGAGGTGGAAGACGATCTGCTCCACAAAATCTGCGACACAGGCATGTCCGAGCGAATCCGGTCACAGAACCGTGCGTATGGCTTTCAGTTGGGAGTCGATGCCAACCTGATGACCTGGGGCCGGTTCGATCTGAACGGCTGGACCAAGGGGGGCGTGCTCCTCAACCAGGCCGAACAGCACACGACGATCACGCTCGTGCCGGGAACGGTTCCGTCCACCTCGGCCAGTTCGAACGAAGCCTCGTTCCTTGCCGACCTCGGTCTGGCAGCGAGCTTTCGGCTGACCGATTGGCTCTCCCTGCGCGGAGGCTATCAAGTCCTGTGGTTCGACTCCGCCGCGACCGCTCCGCCGCAAATGCTCTCGACGAACGTCGTCACCGGCGTGGCGGCGCTCGACAATTCGAGCACCCTCTTCTACCACGGCGGCTTCGCGGGATTGGAAGTGCTGTGGTGAAAACTCCGCCGGCAGCGTGTGCCACAGTTATGTGTGCCACGGCTGTGTCAGCCGTGCGAATTTCGTGAGACGATCGACCTCCCACACGGCTCACAGAGCCGTGGCACGACTTTGACAACACGACTTGGACAACAGGCTGTTAGAGCTTCTTGGACGACGCCAGGCAGTACAGCGTCTTGTTCGAGCGCGAGAACATCTGACCGCGTGAGGGAGCCAGTGACGCCCGGAAGATCTCGTCGCTGGCGGCGGGGAGTTGGCTGCGGTGGACGACGTCCAGTTGGGGGCCGGGCTTCACGACGATGGTCTCGCCCGAGTCGCTCTGAAAATAGGCCAGTCCGTTGGCGGCGATCGGCGACGACGTGTGCTTGCCGCCGATGCGATCCTTCCACAGTTCGCGTCCGGACTTCACGTCGTAGCAGCAGCCGATGCCGTCCATGCTCACGGCGAGCATGAAGTCGCCGATCACAATCGGTGAGGGCTGGTCGCGGCCCACGCGGCGCGGAGTATGCCACGCCATGCGCGATTGCGTGACGTCCCCTTCCCCCCCGGGCTTCACCGCGTAGACATCGCCGGCGAGTCCGTTGAGGAGGAACAACAAACCCTGGCCCGGTGTCGCCGTCGGCTCGCCCCGTCCCGCGAAACTCTTGCAGAACCACAGCTTCTTTCCCGAGGCGGGGTCATAACCGGTCACGCCGTTGAAACCGTTCAGCACCACCTCGCGTCTCTTGCCGTCCGAGAGCAGAACCGGCGAGCTCCAGCCACCGCGCTGCGGGATGTCGCGCGGCGTCTTCCAGGCGACCTCACCCGTCTGGATGTCGAATGCCGTCAGCGACGCCTGCTCCTCGGCCTCGCAATTTTGCAGGACCAGATTGTCGACGATCAGCGGTGAGGCTCCCGTTCCCCACGGGCCTTCAAACGTGCCGAGGTCTTTCGACCAGAGCTTCTTTCCCGCGACATCAAAACAGTGCAGACCGCCCCGGCCGAAGAAGGCGACGACGTGTTCGCCGTTCGTCGCACACGTCGCCGAGGCCCAGCCGTTCATGGCGTGAGTCTTCTCCGGCTCACCCGTCCAGACGGTCTCCTGCCAGACGATCTTTCCGTTCTGGCGATCGACCCCCAGGACGACCCGCTGCCGCCCACCCTGCAGCGCCGTCGTCAGGAAGATGCGGTCTCCCGCGATCACCGGCGACGACTGTCCGTCACCCGGCAACGCCGTCCGCCACACGATCGTCTTCTCGTCCCAGGAAACGGGGACCGAGCTTTCGGTGGAGTGCCCGTCACAGAGGGGCCCCCGCCAGCCGGGCCAGTCTCCGTCGGCCGCCGCCGCCCGACCACTCAGCAAGATCACCAGACTCAAAACCGCCGACCAACGACCATGCGCGATCATCGAGTTCTCCTCACCGGGGACGTTGACAAACTGTCTTCCGCCATCGAGGCCCTCATTCGAACCTCGGTTGGATTGGCCCGCTTTGTACCGGGCGGAGGAGGCCGTGGGTAGCAAACGCCCGGATGAGAAACGGCTCTACGCTTGGCCTCTGGTTTGGTGGGCGACTACAGTGGACGGCCTTGGCTGGATCTGTCACCTGGCATCACCGAATGAGGTCTCCCATGCGATTGATTGCGACGGTTGTTGTGGCGGTGTGGTTCTGTGTCGTCGGGTGCGGTGGAATGGTGTCGGCTGAGGAGCCGAACTGGAACCAGTTCCGTGGGCCTCACGCAGACGGATCGACGACGGCGAAGAGCCTGCCGACGAAGTTTGCCGAGGGATCGCCGGAGATTGTCTGGAAGACGCCGATCGTCGGGCGCGCCTGGTCGTCACCCGTCGTGTGGGGGAAGCAGGTCTGGGTGACCAACGCCCCCGAGATTCAGAACACGACGAAGGAGAAGCCGAAACTCGACGTGCCGATTCCGCTGTCGGCCGTCTGCGTCGATCTCGACACGGGAAGGATTGTTCACGATCTGAAGCTGTTTGAGTTCGACACGCCGCAATTCACGCACGCGACCAACAGCTATGGCTCGCCGACCCCGTACATCGAGGAGGGGCGCGTCTACATCCACTTCGGAGCCTACGGCACGGCGTGCCTCGACACGAAGACCGGCCGGAAAATTTGGGAGCGGCGCGATCTGGAGTGCGATCACTTTCGCGGGCCGGGGTCGTCACCCGTCGTCTACGAGGGGCTGGTCTATCTGACGTTTGACGGTTACGACCAGCAGTACATCGTGGCCCTCGACAAGCTGACCGGCAAGACGGTCTGGAAGCGAGACCGCGACATCGACTTTGGCACGACGGACGGAGATGCCAAGAAAGCGTACTCGACGCCGCTGCTCATCCATGCGAACGGCCGTGAGTTGCTCGTCAGCCCGTTCGCCTATGCCACGATCGCCTACGATCCGAAGTCGGGCGATCCCGTCTGGACGGTCCGTCACGGCGGGATGAACGCGGCGGGACGGCCGCTGTTTGGGAATGGTCTCGTCTACATCAACTCGGCCGATGGCCCGAACCCGTTGGTCGCGGTGCGTCCCGATGGCGAGGGGGATATCAGCAAGAACATCGTCTGGCAAACGAAAAAGTCGGTTCCCAAGCGGGCCTCGCAACTGTTGCTCGGCAACCTGATGTTCATGGTGAACGACGAGGGGGTCGCGTCGTGCCTGGACGCCCTGACCGGTGAGGAAATCTGGACCAAGCGGTTGGAAGGCAAGTACTGGGCGTCGCCGCTCTACGCCGACGGGTTGATTTACTGCTTCTCGCAGACGGGACTGGTCACGGTGTTCAAGGCGGCTCGCGAGTTCGAACTGGTGGCCGAGAACAAACTCGATGCGGGATTTTTTGCCTCCCCCGCCGTGGCGGGCAAATCGCTCCTCTTGCGGACCACGACGCATCTCTATCGGATCGAGAAGCCGGGCGCGGTGGGCGGCAACCAATAGGCAACATCGAAGTCGAAGGCGTTGAAGTCCGGCTTCGGATCGGCGCTTCAACAACTGTCTGAAAACGAAACGGACGAGCAGAACAATGGAGGCAGAACGATGAAGAGAAAAACGAATTCTCTTCCTCATCGTTCTGCCCTCATTGTTCTGCCAATCCTGGTATGGCTGGCGGCAACCAGATCGATCCCGACAGTGATTGATGCGCCGATCCGAAGCCGGACTTCGACACTTCACAAGGGACGGCACGATCATGCGTGAATTGCCTGCTGCGAAATCAAAGCTGTTGTCGGTGATCGCCGTGCTCGGCCTGGTTGGCTGGCAGGCCATCTCAGGCCGACCGAGTTGTGCAGCGGATGGTCCCGCACTGGCCGCCGATGTGACGGGCTTCCGCGACATCGCGACGCCGTTCTTGAAAAAGCACTGCGCTCGCTGTCACGGATCGACGAAAAAGGAAGGCGAGTTCCACATCGAGCAGCAGCTCAAGAACGACTTTCTCGACCCGGGCGCCAAAGAGAAATGGGGCGAGGTCGTCAACGTCCTCAACAGCCACGAGATGCCCCCCGACAAGGAGCCGCAGCCGAAACCGGACGAGGTCGCCCGGGTGGTCGATTGGATCACGGGGCAGATGGCGCGGGCCGAGGTCGTGCGGCGCGACGGACAGATCGTGCTGAGGCGGCTCAACCGCGACGAGTATCGCAACACGATCCGCGATCTGGTGGGAATCGACTTCGACGTGTCGAGCTTTCCGCAGGAGCCGACGGCCGGCGGCTTCGACAACAACGGCCGGGCGCTGACGATGTCGCCAATGCACACGGAGTTGTACCTCGACGCGGCCCGCAAGATTCTCGACCGGGCGCTCGTCGAGGGAGACCAGCCGCCGGCGATCAAGTGGCGGTTCGAGCCGGAGGTCGGCGACGGCGATCACAGTCGCGTGAAATACGACGGCCAGAACGCGATCGTTCACGGCGCGAAGAATCGCGTCGAGGGCAATTTCAAAGTGATGCACCACGATTCGTGGGACCGGCATCTCAACGCACGCGACTTCAAGATGAAGCACGAGGGAGACTACGTGATCCGCATCCGCGCCGGAGGCAAAGTCCCGACGCGCGAGCAGGTGGTCGAGTCGGCCAGGAAGTTCCTCGATCATCGCTTCGACGAGCAGATGAAGAACAACCCGAAGGGGGAGAGGTGGCATCGCGAGGCGGTCGTCAACGACCTCAAACATTTTGAAGCCGACCGCATCTACGACTACGGGCCGCCCCGGCTGAAACTGATCCGGGATTTGGGAGGTCAGCCCAAAGTCCTGACCGAATTCGATGTCCCCGCGTCCGCCGACAAGCCCGACATCCATGAGTTCCGCACGCGGATGACGACCGAAAGGGCGGGGATCACGATTGAATACGCGTACCCGATCCCGCGTGTGTTGGAAAACTTCTGGATGCAGGGTCACGACAACTTCGCGCGGCCCGAAGCGTGGGTCGATTGGTTCGAGTTGGAAGGCCCGCTGTACGAGTCGTGGCCTCCGCCCAGTCACAGGCTCGTGCTGGGAGACGCTCCCCAACCGAAGCAGGACGAGCGGGCGGCGGCTCGCGACGTGTTGGCCCGATTCATGAAACGAGCCTACCGGCGGCCGGTGGCGTCGGCCGAGGTGGACGAGAAACTGATGCTGTTCGATGCGGTGCGCAAGGACTCGGCGTCGTTCGTGCAGGCGATCAAGACGCCGCTGATCGCCGTGATGGTCTCGCCGAACTTTTTGTATCTGGCGGAACCCGACAGCGCGGTGGTGGCGCCGAATGAAGGGACCAAAAGGACGGAAGGGACCAAGGGGACGAAGAACAAGGTCGCCGTTGAGAGCGGTCCCGCCAAGAGTGGTGCGGCGGCAATCACGGCCGCGCGGCGGTTGTCCGACCACGAACTGGCGTCGAGATTGTCGTACTTCCTCTGGTCTTCGATGCCCGATGAGGAACTGTTGCGTCTGGCCGACTCGGGCCAGTTGCGCGACAAGGGGACGCTCATTTCACAGGTCAATCGCCTCCTTGCCGATCCCAAGTCCGACGCCTTCGTGCAGAACTTTGCCGGTCAATGGCTGGGTCTGCGCGAGGTCGGGTCGAACCCGCCGGCGGCCGACTTGTATCCGCAGTACGACCGGCATCTGGAGGTCTCGATCGTGGAGGAGTCGCGTGCGTTCTTCGCCGAGATTCTGAAGCACGATCTCAGTGTGATGAACTTCGTCGGTTCCGACTTCGTCGTGATCAACGAGCGGCTGGCGCGGTTCTACGGGATTCCCAACGTGCGCGGCGACCAGTTTCGTCGAGTGGCGGTGCCCGACGGCGTGCATCGCGGCGGCGTCGTGACGCAGGCGTCCGTGCTGACGATCACGTCGAATGGAACCCGCACGTCGCCAGTGAAGCGGGGAACGTGGGTCATGAAGAATCTGCTCGGCACCGATCCCGGTCTGCCCGTTGCGAACGCGGGCGACATCGCGCCAAAGGTGCCGGGGATCGACAAGGCGACCGTGCGGCAGCGGCTGGAAATCCATCGGACGCTCGCGCAGTGCGCGCGCTGCCACAACAAGATCGATCCACTCGGCTTCGCCCTCGAAAACTTCAATGCCTCGGGCGAGTGGCGCGACCGGGAAGGCTTCGGCTACAAGGGGCGAGTCGGCCGCGACGACCCGAAGATCGACGCCTCGTCCAAACTTCCCGACGGCACGGCCATCGACGGCGTGGACGACCTGCGGAACACGCTGCTCAACAAGGAAGACCTCTTCCTGAACTGCCTCGCCGGCAAACTGTTCACGTATGGCCTGGGCCGCGAACTCGGAGTGGCAGACCAACCGCAGATAAAAACCGCCGTCGAACACACCAAGCAGAACAAGTACACGCTTCGCTCCCTGATCCAATTCATCGCGACCTCGGAAGCGTTCGGAACCAAGTAGCGACAAGCCCTCGCACCAGCCGATAGAATGCCGCTTGGCCGTACTTCCCTCATTGAGACGGTCGTCAGTTTTCCCGAAGGAGATCGAACATGAGTACCGTGGCACAGCCCACCATCACCGCCGACGAACTGTTGCGCATGCCGGATGGTGACCGTTTTGAACTTGTGGATGGTGAACTGGTGGAGAGAAAAATGGGATCACTTGCCGGGTGGATCAGTAACCGCATTGGCTCGCGTTTCGAGCATTTTGCAGAGGAACATGGAGGCGTTGCGTTTGGCGAAGGAGGATGGTTTCGCTGTTTCCACGACGATTCCGAGCGAGTACGCAGACCGGATGCTGCCTTCATTCGGCCGGGACGGCTTCCGGGCGATGCGATTCCGAGTGGATACATCACCGTTCCGCCCGACGTGGCGGTCGAGGTCATTTCCCCGACCGATGTCTACTACGAGGTCGAGGCCAAGGTCGAAGAGTACCTCGACGCTGGTGTGCCGCTGGTGTGGCTCATTAATCCCGACAATCGCAGCGTGCGAGTCTTTCGAGCCGGTCAGCCGGTCGTGCAGCTTCGCGCCACCGACGAACTCACGGGCGAGGACGTTCTGCCCGGCTTCCGCTGCCCGGTGGCCGAGTTGTTTCCGCCTCAGCCGGCGGCCAAACCGAAGGCACCGTGATTTCGTGTTCGGTTCGCGTGATCACCGCAAAACAGACGACCTCAGTGAGGAAAGGTTTTCGATGCCCTCAATTCAGCTCACTCGCCGCCACGTTCTGCGGGGTCTCGGTGCCGCCATTTCGCTGCCGTTGTTGGACGCGATGCTGCCGCGAGTTTGGTCGGCTCCGTCGCAGTTCAAGCCGCTGGCGAAGTCGGAGTCGGTCCAGCCCCGGATGATTTTCTGTTACGTGCCCAACGGCGTGAACATTCTGGAGTGGGTGCCGAAGGACAGTGGTGCGAACTACACGTTGTCGCCGACGCTGGAGGTGTTGCAGGAACATCGGCGGGACTTCACGGTGATCTCGGGGCTGGGGCATCCCGCTTCGCAGGGAGGACACAGCGGCGCGGATACGTGGCTGACGGGAGCCGATCTCAAGGCGGTGCCGGGTGCCGATTACACGAACTCGATCTCGGCCGATCAGATCGTGGCCGAACGGCATGGGAAGCAGACTCGCTTCTCGTCGCTGCAACTGTCCGACGCGAGCGGCACCGGTTCGGCGGGGCACTCGCACACGTTGTCGTTCGATCGCAGCGGCACGCCGCTGCCGAGTGAAAACTCGCCGCGGCGGCTCTTCGACCGGCTGTTCGTCCCCGACAATGCGGCCGACCGCGCGGCGACGCTGCGGCGCTATGCCGAACGGAAGTCGATCCTCGACAGCGTGCGGGGCGAGGCGAAGTCGCTCGAACGGAAGCTGGGGCCAAACGACAAACGAAAGCTCGACGAGTATCTCGGCTCGGTGCGCGAGACCGAACAGCGCGTGCAGCGGCTCGAATCGTGGGTCGATGTTCCAAAGCCGAGCGTCGAGTCGCGCGATCTGCAACTGGGCTCGCAGCCGCAGAACGCGCACGACCGCCCGATGTGGCTGGACGTGATGCTGGAGGTCTCGTACCTGGCGTTCCTGACCGACACGACGCGTGTCATCGCGTACGAGTGGTCGCGCGAGGCGGGGGGCTACGGCGGCGGAGGCGAGAACCACCACGAACTGTCACACCACGGCGGCGACGCCGACATGCTCAAGAAGCTCGCACAGATCGACCGGTTCCATCTCGAACGGCTCGGCCGATTCCTCTCGTTTCTCAAGTCCACTTCTGAGGCGGACGGCACCATGCTGGATCGGACGCTGGTCATGTTCGGCTCGGGGATGAACTCGGGCGCGGGGGGCGAGCACTCGCCCAAGAACCTGCCGCTGCTGATCGCGGGCGGTCGCAAACTGGGCCTCCAGCACGGCGGGCATCTGGCGTTCGACGCGAGCAACCATCCGCCGCTGTCGAGCGTCCTGCTGACGCTCGTCCAGAAGATGGGGGTCGAGGCAGAAAGCTTCCGCGACTCCAAGGGGACTCTGACGGGGCTGACGTAGAGACGTAGAACGGACTCATTTCCATGCACAGATCGACGTTCGAGTGGCGCACCGTCGCGTTGAGCGGCCGAGTCGCTGTGAGCGGCTTGCTGTTGGCCGCCTGCCTGATGGCGGAGGAGCCGCCGGGTGTCGACAAGCCGCCATCGCCCGCAGAGATCGCGCGGCTGGTCGAGCAATTGGGGGCTCCCACATTTCTGGAGCGTGAATCGGCCACGGCGCAACTCCTCACACTCGGCGCGGCCGCGCGCGAGGAACTCGTTCGTGCGAAGAACAGCGAGTCGGCGGAAGTCCGCTCGCGGGCCGCGGCCATTCTCAAGCTGATCGACAAGCCGCCGTCGGTGGAGGACTTCAAGACGTTCGCCGTGCAACCGGACGACAAACTCGATCTCGAACGGGGGATGTGGTTGATCGCGCGGATCGTCGATCCGGGAGTCAAGCGCGACGAGCTGACGAAGCCGCTCGATGCGCTGGCCGCCCGGGTGCGCGAACGGCTCGGCAAGGACGTCGCCCCCAAGACGGCCGATCCGCAGCAGGTGGTCGCCGCGATCCGGCACGTGCTGTTCGACGACGAGAAGTTCACCGGCAACTTCGCTGAATACGGCCACCCCGACAACAGTTCGCTCGCGCGCGTCCTGGCGACCCGCAAGGGATTGCCGATCACGTTGTCCCACATCGTCGTCGCGGTGGGCGAGCGGTTGGAAGTCCCCCTCGTCGGCGTCCCCACGCCGTGGCGGTACATCGTGAAGTACGAGGGCCGCCGCGCCCCGGCCGGTTTCCCGCGCGAGGACATCTTTCTCGATCCATTCGACGGGGGCAAAATCCTGTCGCGCGCCGATCGCGGACAGTTGTTCCCCGGCCTCGACCCGGACAATCTTCCCGCGCCGACCTCGAAGCGGCTGATCCTGATTCGGATGCTGACCAATCTGGAGTCGCACCTGTTCAACCACGAAGAGATCGATCAGGCCTACCAGGCGTTGGCCTTCCGGAGGTTGCTCGAACAACACGGACCGGTCGACGCGGCTCCGTGATTCCGCCTCGTCGGTTCCCCGCGACATCCGCAGGTGGGCGGGCACAGACGCCCGCGCACAGTCACAGTGCTCCCCCAATGCGTTGCGTCTCCCCCGGCGAGTCGCGTCCCGAATTCGCGGGGCAGACAACAAACCGACCCGGACGTTTTGAACGTCCGGGTCGTCGTTTCGTCGGAAGGGGACACCACTGAGAATCGTCGGTCGCGTCGCCTCGCCCCGACGGTTCTCAATGAGGATTGGTCAGGCCACGGTGGCGAACAGCGAGAACTCCGACGTATTGCCATTGGCGTCGGTGGCCGTGGCAACGATCTTGGTGCCGACCACGGAGGCACCGGCGGAGATCGTGGCCAGCTTCGCGCCCGGGGCGGCGTAGTTGTCCGAGCCCAGGAACGTCTGCCCTTCCTGGTTGGCCGCGTCGGCGATGAAGAACTCGACCCGCAACGGGTAGACCGAGTTCGTCGTCAGCGACGGCACCGAGTAGGTGATGTCCAGATTGGGTCCGTTCAGGATCACGCTCGCAAACGCCGGGAAGTTCTGCAGATGATTCGGGCCGAGGTCCGGATCGTCCACGTCGTTGGTCGTCTGGCCGTTGGCGTTCAGGTCGATCCCCAGATCGCCGTTCGAGAAGTTCGAGTTCCCCCAGATCGCATTGTTCGAGGCGGAGACATCCGTCCCCGACACCGAGACACCGTCCTGGGTGTTCCACGCGATCGTGTTGCCGCTGCCGGCCGTCGTGCCGCCGACCGTGTTGCCGCTGGAGTGGACGATCTGCACGCCGTTCTGGCTGTTGGCCAAAGCCGACGTCCCGTCCGCTTGAGTGCCGATGAGATTCCCCTGCACCAACGTCGCCGCGGTGACGCCTCCCTGAAGTTGCACGCCGTTCTGATCGTTGCCGGAGATCAGGTTGCCCGCGCCCGCCGCCGCGCCGCCGATCGTGTTGGCGGTCGCCTGGACCTGCACACCGTTGAGTGTGTTCCCCAGATCGGCCGTCCCGCTCACGTCGGTGCCGATGAAGTTGCCCTGCACCAGATTGAGCCTCACACCGACACCCACTCCGCCGAAGCCGAGCAGATGCACGCCATGCTGGTTGTTGCCCGAGATCACGTTCCCCGCCCCCGCCGCTGTGCCGCCGATCGTGTTCGACGAGGCTTTGCTTTCGAACAGCACGCCGCTGAGAAGGTTGCCGAGGTCGGCGGTCCCGTTGATGTCGGTCCCGATGTAATTCCCCTGCACGACGTTGTTCGTCGCGCCGGCCTGCGACAGGTACACACCATTCTGCACGTTGCCCGAGATCACGTTGCGGGCGGAGGCCGTCGTGCCGCCGACCGTGTTGGAGCCGGCATCGTAGAGCGTGATGCCGCTGAGCGAGTTGCCGATCGCCCCCGTCCCCGCCGCATTCGTGCCGATCCGGTTCGCCTGCACGTTGTTGCCCGTGGCAGCGGCTCCCTGAATCGTGATGCCGAACCGGTCGTTGCCGGAGATCACGTTCCCCTCTCCTGCCGTCGTGCCGCCAATGGTGTTGGTGGCCGTGGTGACCAGCACGCCACTGAGCGTGTTGCCCAGGTCGGCGGTCCCGCTGGCATTCGTCCCGATGAAATTGCCCTGCACCAGGGTGCCCGTGGTGCCGCCCCCCACCAGATGCACGCCGTTCTCGTTGTTGCCCGAGATGATGTTCCGATAGTTCGTCGGTGCCGCGATCAGCGTCGCTCCCCCGATCGTGTTGCCACTGGAGTTCAGAACCTGGACTCCGCTGAGCAGGTTGCCCAGGTCGGCCGTCCCCGCCGCGTCGGTCCCGATGAAGTTCCCCGCCACGACATTCTGGGCGTTGACGCCCCCCTGGATCAGCACGCCGTGCTGCACGTTGCCGGAGATCAGGTTGCCCGCTCCGTCCAACGCCCCGCCGATCGTGTTGCCGGCGGCGTTGACCTGCACGCCGCTCAGCGAGTTGCCGATCGCAGCCGTCCCGCTCACGTCCGTGCCGATGTAATTCCCCGACACGGTGTTGAGGGTCGTGGTCGGGAAGCCCTGAATCCGCACACCGTACCCGTTGTTGCCCGAGATGATGTTCCGCTGGCTGCCCAACGTCCCGCCGATCGTGTTCGAGGCCGCGCCGCCATCGATCTGCACACCGCTGAGCGTATTCCCGAGGTCCGCCGTCCCGTTGATATCCGTCCCGATGTAATTCCCCTGAACCACATTGCCCGTCGCGCCCGCCGTCGTCAGATAGACGCCGAATTGGTCGTTCCCCGAGATCACGTTCCGAGTTTCCGCCGTGTTCCCGCCGATCGTGTTCAAGGCGGACTGGATCAACACACCGTGGAGCGTATTCCCCAAGTCGCCGGTCCCCGCGAGGTCTGTCCCGATCAGGTTCCCGAACACCACGTTGCCCGTCGAGGCCGAATCGATCCAGATGCCGTACCGGTTGTTGCCCGAGATCAGATTCCGCTCGGCCGCCGTCGTTCCGCCGATCGAGTTGTTGTCGGAGTTGATGATCTGCACGCCGTCCTTGCCATTCCCCTGGTCGGCCGTCCCCGCCGCGTCCGTCCCGATCAAATTCCCAATGACGACGTTGCCGTTGCCATTGATCAGCCGAATTCCCGACGCGTTGAACCGGCTGATCGCCAACCCACTCACGGTGCTGTCACCTCCCATGATCACCAAACCGATCGTCCCCACCCCGGCACCCGATCCATCCAGTTCAATCAACGGTGTGGCATTCACCCCCTGCGTCGTCCCGTCGATGATCACCGCTTCGGTGAGGTCCGGAAGCTGACTCGTCACGAAGATCGTATGCACTCCGGCACCGGGGATGTTGAAGCTGATCGTGTCCGTGCCAGGGTTGCCGTTGGCGAAGAGGATCGCCTCACGCAGGCTGATCGCGCCGTCGCCTCCGTTGATGGTGTCCGCCGTCGTCGTCACGACGAGGTTGGGGTCGATGATGACGTTGATCGTCATCGTCGCCGCCACCGTGCCGGGGCCGGCATCGTTCACCGTGAAGTCGAACGTGGAGCGAGCCGCGCCGTGAGCGCCCGGCGCCGGCGTATAGACCAGGTTCGCAATGTCCGCCGCGATGATCGTGTCGTTGACCAGGACGTCCACACTGCTGAGTTGCAGCGTATCGCCGACGGCCAGATTCAGGCTGCTGATCGTGATCGACACCAGCAGGTCGGATTCCGTGTCCGTGAACTGAAAGTCTGCCACCGCGAACGTCTTCGCCGTGTCCATGACGGCCGTCACGCTGCTGGCTGCTGCCACCGGCACCGAGTTGGCTGGATCGACGTTGACGGTCGACACGATGTTGAACGCCGCCGTGTTGTCGCTGGGGAGGACGTTCGAGCCCGAGTCGACCAGTTGCGTGATGGTGATCGTGCGGTCGGCGTCGGTCGGGGTCGAGCTCGCGTTGCGATAGCTCAGCCCATCGACCAGCGTCTGCAAGGCCGCCTCGCTCAGCGTCGCGTTGAGGATGGTCACCGTCGCCGTGTCCCCACTGACGTTGACGGTGACGGTCAGGCCATTGGTTGCTGTGACGACACCAAATTCGTCGATGAGCGTCACATCCGAGCCGTCGAGATTGAGGATCTCGTTCGCTCCGTCGCTGACGCCGCTGACGATCAGGGTCATCGAACTGAAGGTCTGCCCGGCGTCGACGGTTGAGGCCGTCACGCCGCTGAACAGATCGACCGCCGGACCCCCCTCCGTGAAAGTCGGGGTCTCGCCCGTCGCCGTCAGCGTCGGTTCCTGGTCGGGCGCGCCGGGGGGGCCCGGCTCGACGTTGACGATCGAGGTGATGTTGGGATTCGCCGTGTTGGCATTGGGGGAGACATCAGAGCCGGAATCGGCCAGTGTCGTGATGGTGATCGCGCGGTCGGCGTCGGTCGGATTGGCGCTCGTGTTGCGATAGCTCAGCGTATCGACCAGCGTCTGCAGCGCCGCCTCGTCCAGCGCCGCGCCGAAGAATCTCACCGAGGCCGTGGTCCCAGCGACGGCGACGTCAACGGTCAGGCCGTTGATGGCGGTGGTGGCCGCCGATTCGTCGAACAGCATGAGATCCGTACCGTCGATGCTCAGAATCTCTTCGAAGCCGTCGAAGACGTTGGACACGGTCAGGATCATCGAGGTAAAGGTTTGTCCGCCCTCGACGGTCGAGGCGGTCACGGAACTGAACAGATCGACCGCCGGATCGCCCTCCGTATAGGTCGGATCGAGACTCGTCGCCGTCAGCGTCGGCGCGACGTCGTCCGCGCTGACCATCGGGGGCGCTGGGCTCGAATCGGAGGGCGTGGCAGCGGACAACAGCACCCGCGGCTCCATGGTCTGAATCATCGAGCCACGACAGTCGAACGACCATCCCCGCCGACGAGATCTCTGCTGCATTAACCGGCGCGTTTGCCGAGACTGCTCCCACTGCTGACGGACGGTGGCCAGGAAACGTTCAAGAATCAGACCGCGAAATCTGGGAAACCACATGCGCTGCACCTTTCCAACTGATAAGAAGAGACGGACGCGGTCTGGAATGAACGGATCAGACTGGTATTGACCGCTGCGACAATCCTGTAGAACTCAAGCTCAGGGGATGACAACAAACTCGGCAATTCGGAGATCAGACACCGACGAGTTTCACCGCAATACACGCCGGAAGGTCACCGGTCGATTGAGGTGGGCTGCGAGAGTAATCCAAGAACCACCCTCGCGAAAGCAAAAGGACCAGGAATTTCCTGGCAGTTTCCCGGTTTAAAGCAGGATGCCATCGAGTCTTCGAGATGCACCAAGATCCCGCATGATCGGGTTCTCAAGCCCGCGCAGTTAAAGCGGCTGCAATCCCGGGCACGCCCCACTCGTAAGGCGAACTCCCGCGCAGTTGGCTCCGCACCTTTCGTCGCACGGTCGAGGCGCGCGATATGAGCGCGTTTCAAAATTAGCCCGCCGCGCGAGCGAAGGCTTCGCCGTCATCGAATGTCCAGCCCTCGCTCGCGCGTCGGGCTAGTTTCATGTCTCGTTCCCAAACTCCGGCTTCGAAACGAATTGGCTTGGCCCGTCACATGCGGAAGTGGAACGTGCGGCGGATGTATCTCCACAGCCAGCCGAAGGCGGAGCGCTGGGGGGCGGGGAAGTGGGCGTTGCCGCGCAGGTTGGGCTTGAGCAGCGCGGGTGTTTCGTCAAGGAACACCGTCGCCTGGTACGAGGCGTCTTCGAGCTGTTCCCGCCCGTCGCGATCGGTCACGGTGGCGAGTGATCCGCCATGCTTGACCGAGAGTGTGTCGGGGGCGAAGTCGGATTGCGCCGTCGCGATCTGTGAGATGGTGCCTCGATAGACGCGGTCGGGCAGGTGATCGAACTTCAGGCGGACCGGCATCCCCTCCTGCACCTCGTGGCGGTTGGCCTGGTCGAGGTGCAGCAGGGCCTGCATCGTGTCGGTCGGGGCGATGCTCAGCAGATGCGTTCGTTCGTCGAGGATGCTGCCGGCGTTCTTGGCATCCAGCGGCGTGCCGGTCCAGCCGACGAGGCGCGTGCGAAGTTGTTCCATCTTGGGAGCGGGATGCCTCGGCGGAGCGACGATCGTTCCCGCAAGCGGCGCCACGATGCGCAGGTGTTTCCGCTGCTGGTCCAGCTCCTCCAACTGTTGTTCGACGGAACGCAGGCTCGCCTCGGCCATCGCCCGCTCGGCGGAATCGTCCGAGACCCTGGCGAGATGAATCGCCTTTCGTTGAACTTCGCCGGCGACGTGCAACTGCTGCGCACGGTCCTCCAACTTGGGATCGAATAGTTCGGCCAGCAGCTCACCCTTCGAAACGCGGTCGCCCGGCCGAACGTGCAGCGCGATCAATTCGCCCGGCACTTTCGTCAGGACATGCTGCACGCCGCGCGGTTCGATCACGAACGCCGCCGAACCGAACCACGGAATCGGGATCATTCCCAACGCCGCGATCGCTGCGAGCAGCACCGTCGCGCTGAGCGCCACACGCCACTTCTTGATCGGTTGTTGACGCGACGTCGCAAACAGTTGGTACGTTCTCATGCCAAGCCCCCACACCACGCCGAACACCGACACCGTCGCCAACGTTTGACCGATGCTCTGTAAACCATACGGCTTCAGCACGGTGTACAGAAACATCAGGATGCCGAACAGGATCATCCAGCCATAGATTGTGGAGGCGACCGCGAACAGGGCGAACCAGTGGCGACCGGTCTGCGGCATGAACGGATCGTGTCGCGGCTCGACGCCGAGACAGACCCGGGCCACCGTCTCCTGACACAGCTTGTCGGCCTTTTGTCGCAGGTTGGGGATTTCGAGGAAGTCGCTCAGCATGTAGTAGCCGTCGAGCCTCATCAGCGGGTTTGCGTTGAAGATCACCGTCGTGGCGGCCGTCACAAAAATCAGGTTCAGGCAGAGGTAATGCAGCAGCCCCGGCGACGTGAGCCACCAGACGAAGATCGCCCCCGCCGACAGGACCACCTCGATGATCATCCCCGCCGCGCCAATCAGGATCCGCTTCCACTTGTTGGTCAGCATCCACGAGTCCGACACGTCGCAGTACAGACACGGCGTGCCGACCAGCAGCATCACGCCCATCTCGTGACACTCGCTGCCGAACGCCTTGCACGACAGACCGTGACCGAACTCGTGAATGATCTTCGCTCCCGCCAGCGTCAGCCACAGAAAGATCAGATTGGGCCAGCCGAAGAACTGGTTGAACGCCGGCAGCCGGCTTTGAAAGGTGTGGAACTGCGTGGCCAGCAGCAACCACGACGCCAGCACGAACAGGCCCGCCAGGAAGGCCGTCGCGGGATGAAACATCCAGCGCGTCCACGGCAGCATCCGCGCCAGCACCGCATCGGGATCCCAACCCGGCAGCCGCACCGACAGAATGTTGGTCAGGACGCTCCAAATCTTCTGCCGCCGCTTCTTCCGGCGCTGCTCGATGCGCGACGCCATCTGGCCCGGACGGATGCCATACGCGAGACCCTTCTGGTGCAGGTCGGCGATCAACTGCTGAACGTCGGTCAGCGTCGGATGGAGCGCCGGAAACTCGCGGAGCAGTTCGTCGCGGATCTCCTCCAGATGCCGCCGTCCGTCGAGCATCTGCAACACGCGCAGCTGATCGCGCCGCAGCATGTGGTACGTCAGGCCCACCGCGTCCTTGACCATGAAGTGCGCGACGCCGCGAAACTCCATCCGCTGCACCGCCAGATCACTCCGCCCGCGCAACGGCACCGGCCGCTGCGAGGAAGGAGTCTGTTCGGAGGGAAGGGCCAGGGACATGCGATGAGCTTTAGCGGTTGACGAATTGTGGCGAGCAGTTGGCTGCGAGTCGCTGGCGAAATACACCCCACGCCGCCTGATGTGCGACGTTTAGCCGCAATGACAGCGTCGTACGTGCGATGGATGGTTGGCCCGCGTCCGCACCCACGCCGTTGGCGTTGGGGCTGAACGTGAAAACGTCTCATTCACAGCCGCGAGACGCATGGCTGACAGCTACCCCGCGATTTCAAAATGACAGCAACCCATTGGAAACGACGGGCCGTGAGATTGGAACGTCTTCTTTGTAGAGCTGTCACGAACGGGACGCAAGGACATTGGCTGCCATCTCCGCAATCCGTCTCCCGATCCTTCCTCGAACAGCAGTCATTTAGGATCAGTTCACCCTCGCCCTTTGCTGCATCTTGATTTGCTGGCGCAAGCGGCAAGCGTTTGGATGGAGTTCCCCAAAACAACTGGTTCCTTGTATTCGCAGTACCGGGCGATAGCATCTTCAGGTCGCGGGGCGAGGCAGGTTTGAAGTTTGCCCTGCCGAGATCTTGAAGAGTCGAAGTTCTTTTCGGATGACTGAGTAGACGACAACCCGGCTGGTCTGATTTGGACCGTGGCCGGGGGGTTGGCTAATAAGTAAGCCGACGTGCGGGAATACCTCCGGGTGTTCCCGCACGTCGGCTTTTTTTTCGCCATCGGTGACCGACCTCTGATGCACTGTGGCATGAGACCAAACGAATCACCGCCTCACTGAAGTTTCCCAGGACAAGGATCGTTGATTGGGTCGCCTCGGTGACGGCGTGTTGGCTGTCGGTGAACGAACTCAATCAGGAGAACCGCGATGTCCCAGCGCTTTGTCGATTGGCTGTCCAAAAATTACTGGTTCCGCCAGCGCGCCCCACAGACACGGAATCGGAATCGCTCCGCCCGGCGGCCGGTGGCAGCCGAAGTCCTACTCTTGGAGGACCGCACGCTACTGGCGGTCAGTCTGGGTACGGCCGAGAGCTTCGCGGTTCTGGGAGGTTCGACGGTGACCAATACCGGCCCGTCCGTCATCTCGGGAGATTTGGGTGTCGGTCCGGGCTCCGCAGTCACCGGCTTCCCGCCGGGGATTGTCATCAACGGGGCGATGCATGTGGCGGACGCGGTCGCGATCCAGGCTCAAAACGATGTCACCACGGCGTACAACGAAATCGCAGGTTATACGGTCACTCAGGTACTGACCGGACAGGATCTGGGTGGGCTCACGCTCACGCAGGGCGTCTATTTCTTTTCGTCGTCAGCTCAACTCACGGGGACACTCACTCTCGACGCCCAAGGCGACCCTAATGCGGAATTCTACTTCCAGATCGGGAGCACGCTCACGACCGCCAGCAACTCGTCTGTTGTGATGATCAACGGCGCTGACCCGTGCGATGTCTTTTTTCAGGTCGGCAGTTCCGCGACTTTGGGGACAACCACGGAGTTCATCGGACATATTCTCGCGCTGACGAGTATCACCGTGCAAACCGGCGCGACCGTGGAGGGCAGCGTGTTGGCGCGAAATGGTGCCGTGACACTGGATAGCAACGTCATCACGGTCGCCGAATGCATGGACGGCAGCATCTCCGGCCTGAAGTTCAACGATCTCAACGGCGACGGTGTTCGGCAGCCGGGCGAACCTGGTCTGTCCGGAGTGACCATCTTTCTCGATGCAAACAACAACCTCGTACTCGACACGGGAGAGATCAGGACCACGACGGATGCGAGCGGCAACTACAGTTTCGTCGAACTTGGACCGGGAACGTACAACGTCCGCGAAGTCCAGCCGACCGGAACGCTGCGGACGACGGCGAACCCCGCCGCGATTACGCTGGCCAACGACCAGTCCGTTACCGGTGTTAACTTTGGCAACTTCCGGTTGATCTCGATCGGCGGCAACAAGTTCCAGGACACGAACGGCAACGGCGTCCAGAACGTCGGTGAACTCGGGTTGGCCGGTGTCACGATCTTCCTCGACGCGGACAACGACGGACTGCTCGACATCGGCGAGAGACGCACCACGTCCGACGCCAACGGCAACTACACCTTCACCAACGTCGGGCCGGGGACGTACCGCGTCCGCGAAGTCCTGCCGGCCGGCTTCGTCCGGACCACGCTCAACCCGGCCCCCTTCGTGGTCAGCAGCGGCACCAATGTCGCCGGGGTGACCTTCGGCAACTTCCGGTTGATCTCCATCGGCGGCAACAAGTTCCAGGACACGAACGGCACCGGCGTCCAGAACGTCGGTGAACTCGGCCTGGCCGGCTTCACGATCTTCCTTGATGCGGACAATGACGGACTGCTCGACATCGGCGAGAGACGCACCACGTCAGACGCCAACGGCAACTACAGCTTCACCAACGTCGGACCGGGAACATACATCGTCCGCGAAGTCCAACAGAACGGCTTCATCCAGACCACGCTCAACCCGGCCACCATCATCGCCAGCAGCGGCACCAATATCGCCGGAGTGGCTTTCGGCAATCGGTCAGTCTCCATCGGCGGCTACAAGTTCCAGGATTCGAATGGCAACGGGGTCCGCGACTTCGGTGAGCCGGGTTTGCAAGGTTTTACGATCTACATCGATGCGGACAGTGATGGCGTGCTTGACATCGGGGAGGCAAGGACCACGACGGGTGCCAACGGCAACTTCGGCTTCTCGAACCTGCCTCCGGGCACGTACCGTGTTCGTGAGGTTGGGCAGATCAATTTCGTGCAAATGACGAATGACCCGGCGGACATTGTCCTCACGATCAACGGCGGGAGAACATCGACGGTCCTATTCGGGAATATACCGGTGGCCAATCTGGCCGCGGTCAGCAAGCTGCTGTTCACGGGCAGGAATCTGACCAACCTACTGAATGGCACCTTCGGGCGCCAGGCCAATTTTGTGGCGAACCTCTATCAGAATTCTGCTCTCGACCGTGCTCCCACTCTCAATGAATTGACGTACTTTCTCCGGCTGCTGATGGCTGGATACACTGAGCAGCAGGTCACTGCCATGTTCAGGGTGAATTACAGGCTCTGAGCCGATCGGGTCGGCAGGAATCTGTGGCTGCGCTCTGACGAGGAATTCGTCCGTGCGAAGCTCACTTATCTGCGGAACTCCAGGCCAAGGTTGAGTCCCTGCGCCCAGAAATCCGTGTCGTTGAAAGCGAAGGCCGGCCGCGCCGGTCCGACCAACACTCCCGGCCCGGCGGGGGTCGGCAGTTGAGTCGGGTTGACCGTAAAGTCGATCTGGTCGCCTGGCCGCACGACGCTGCTCCAATAGATCAAGGAATAACCCCCGTAGACGCGGATGTTGTCCGTCAATTGCCGGCCGACGTTGATGCCGATCTCGGGAACCACGGAGAATTGGTCGCGGCTGTAGGTGCCGATGTTAGTCGGTAGTGCGAGCAAGCCACCCGGCTGGGTGATTACCGCACCGCCTGAACTGGTGAAGACCGTCGTCCCGCTAATGCGAACCTCCTGATGTGTGGCACCGAGTGCCACCTTGCCCGACACGTTCGTAAACCAGGCTCCTCGGTACCATTCTCCCCGTGCGCCAATCTGTCCTCCATAGAAGTTATTGCGCGTTTCAAAGCGGTCGGTCACCATGATCGTCGCACCGGGGTCGAACGGCGGCACAGGCGCTGTGGGGAGAACGAGCAAGTTTTCGGTGATGACCAGGCTTTCATTGAGGTTGAGGTAGCGGAAGCCCCCGATCATGTCCACCCTGTAGCCGGTTTGGTCGGAGTAACCCGTCGGGACTCCAGCCGTCTGGCAACAAGCCGTCGAGCAGCAATTCGTCGGGCAACTGCAACAGAGGTTGCAGAGCCCGTTCAATTCGGCTCCCTGAAAAAAGCTGCTGGAGGAGATCAGCGCGGTGCCGCTGATGACGCCGGGGAAAGAAATCAGTTCGCTGTCCGGCAGGCCGGTGATGGCATTGATAAATGGACGAGCCAAGACAATTGACCCAGGCGCGCCGTCCGAACTCGCGCTGAAGTCGTCCGAAGGGCCGTTCAGGAAGAAGTAGTTCCCTTCGATGCCCCTCGTTTGGCCCGGGTCGAGCCAATACCCCATGGTGAAGCGGCCGCCCAGCCTCGCGTTGTAATCCTGATCGCCGCCAAACAGCGTGGTCGTTCCGGGTTCACCAAGGATTCCGAGCGAAGTTGTCGTGCCCGCCGTTACCAGCGGAGGTGTATTCCCCGGCTTGATCGCCCACAGCAAAAATTCGGCGCTGCCCCAGAATCGGTTTCCATTCCCCGAATAGGAATAACTGTCGACAAGTGGCGCGGGCGTCCAGTTCTCTGGTGGCGGTGCCGACTGGGTGAGTGGTGCCGGCAGAACCTCGGCGGCATCCGGTTGCACTTCGCCGGCTGCCTGGATCAAGGGGGCGAGCGATGACTCGGGCTCTTGAGACCAGGCCGAAGCCCCGTACGCAATCAGAATTGTCGCCGCCGTGAGAAATCCATTTCTCATGTGAGGACCTCCTGTCCTGATTTACTTGTGCCATCAATTTGATTGGGTGATCAACTCGTTTCTGACGCTCGATACCCATTCGCTCCGAACCCGGACCGCCGCAGGAGAACCGAGCGAGTGGTACTAACTTTCGACTAGAATCTAGCCGCAGCAGTCGTGGAAATCTCGTTTGCTTTATTGCGCGAGCATGCGATTTGCCGATTGTGCCGATTGTGCCGATGGTGCCGATGGTGCCGATGGTGCTGCTGCGGTGTGGCTACCCGCCTTCGGTTCCGTAGTGCCAGGACGCCTTTCAGACAGCTTTCGGATCCGTGGAAGATCTCTGAAAACAAGGGGCCTCAGGAAGCCATGGTTACTCGACGAAAGCCGCGATTTGGCAAGAACCGGGTACACTTTTTTTGACTTGTACCCGGTTTTGGTCCGGCACTTTTTGCTCTCTCGCCTACCCAGTGTCGTGGTTCGCGCAGCGGATCAGCAGGTTGAACAAGAGGAGTGGGGCAGGGTCGCAGCCTGCCCCAGTTTTTTTGATGACGTGACGGTCAAATGCCGGGCTTGGCTTTGTCAGCCGGAAATTGCTCGAAGTGGACATCCCCGGCAGTGCAGTCCGGCTTTCGGAAAAGCCGGACTGCGAGACGGCTGGCCACTCATCGACCAACGGAAGCGCCCTTTTTCTCTCCGGCAGAAGGTTACTCCGCCAACTCGATCACCATCTCGGCCATCAATCCGGCGCGGAGGATGTTGTCGCGGTTTTCGACCTCCGCCCAGACGCGGGTCTCGCGCGTCACCGGATCGACCGTGACATCGACAAACGACACATGGCCCACAAACTCCTCGGTCTCTTCCGGCAGATCGAAGTCGGGGTCGTTCAGTTTCACGCGCACCTTGTGCTTCAGCTTGATCGAACGAATGTCAGACAGAGCCACCCGGCCTTCAATGCGCACGCGATCGATGTTGACCAGTTCCAGGATCGGGTCGCCCTGACGAACCGCCTCACCCGGATGCTTGAAGATGCGCGTCACGACTCCCCCGAATGGAGCGATCACCGAATAGGTTGCCAGTTCCGCACGAGACTGTTCTGCCGCCAGCTTGTTCAGCGCCAGTTCGTTTCCGGCCTGTTCGATCGCCAGCACGGACTTCTCCGCCGCGAGCTTCAACTTCTCGATCTCCAGTGGAGCCACCGCGATCACGATTTGCTTTCCCTCCTTCTTTGATTTCTCCGCCGCGTTTTCGTTTGCTTCGTTATTCTTTTTGAGTTCGATCTGCGCCAGGTCGCGGGCCTTCTCATTGAACCGCACATCGACATCGTTGGACGCCTTCTTCTCGGCCACGGCCAGGTTCGCCCGGGCCACCTCGTCCGCGATCAAGACCATCTGCTGTTTGGCCTCAACCGGGTGCCCCTCATAAAACTCGACCGACTTCACCACTCCCGGCCGGTCGCACGCCAGCGTCACCTGCCGAATCAGCGCGATCCGGCACTCGGGCAATCGCACCGATTTCGGTCGGGTTGACGCGGTCCGCGATTCCCCCGCGGCCACCATCGCGGGAATCATCCAACACACCAGCCACGGCAACCACTTTGACATGAAACCACCCTTTGCTCACGCGGATCCGGGATCACCAACTCTCGCCGTTCGCCTCGGCGAACGCTCCTGGTCGCGAGACTACTGTTGAACGGCCCTTCCGTCGAGGTCGCTCCGCGAGTTCAGGGGGAACGCGATTGCGCCGCCGCTCCTCAACGGACGAATCGCCTGACCACGAGGGGAATCCGACAACGCCAAGTCTGAGTTCGCTCACGGACCATCACCGGCTGCGTTTCCGCCTCCGGCGTCCGTTGGAATCCCACAGGTTCACGAATGACAGCAGAACCTCTCCGGCCTGGGACTCGTCGAAGCTGTCGAGTGGTGTGACCGGGGGCGAGATGATCGTGCCGCCGACATCGCGGCTGGTGACGCCCAAGGGACTGACCGTGGCAACGCTCGGCGAACTCGCGAAGACCGATGGGGTGGGGGCCGATGGAGACGACAACAAGACACCGGCGAGCGGAACGGCACCGGGAGCCGCTCCGACATTGATCGTTTTCGTGGGCTGATTGCTGGTCCCACCTTGTCCGTCCGTGAGCGTCACTTGCACGGTGCGCGCGGCGGTCGAGGGAGTCGCCGAGACGCTGCGGTACGTCAGGTTCCGCAACACGGTCTGCACCGCGGACACAGTTGCGTTGGCATTGAACGAAATGACCAGGTCCGTCGTGCCGACTCCCCCTGCCAGCGTCCCAATGGTTGTCCCCCGGAATGTCACATTCGACCCACTCAGACCGATCAGGCGGGTCACCGGGCGGATTCCCAAGCGGTCGTTTGCTTCGGCGTTGACAATCAGGCCAACCGTCAACTGTCCTCCATTGAACCGGGTGGTGTCGGCATCGGTGACCGTCGCGTTCTGGTCCATCAGCGCGGCGGGCGCGTTTGCGGTGTATGTCACCGGGGTGTCGAAGCCGTTGATCAGTGGAGTACCCGTGTCGAGGATTTGGATGATCTTGCCTTCAGCCGGCACGCCATTGCCATCCAAAATGAAGAGCATGTAGTGCCCCGGTGGAGCCAAAGTTGAGCCTGCAGGCGCGGCGACGCTCAGACCGCCAGCCGTCATCGAGAAGCTCAAACTGTTGAAGCGTTGGTTTTCATCGAACGAATGCGTCACAGAGGGGAGGCGAATCAAACTCACCTTGGAGATAGTTGCGGCGTTGGGCGTTTGTACAAAAAAAGTTTGACCGTAAGTCACGGCCTGGGGCGCGGCGGTGATTGTCGGGCGTGGTCCGTCAAACAGGTACGGAGGCGAGAAAAGTTCTGCGTCGTTGTGGAAACTGGCTGCTCCCGCTCCTTCGCCGCCTCCTGTGGAAATGACCCGTCCGTCGAGGAGCAACATCGCCGTCGAATGGTAGCCCCGCGTCACCTGCATGGATGACAGAGTCGTCCAAGTCTCCGTCTCCGGATCCCAGATTTCTGCGGCAAGCACCGGATTCGCCTCATTGTTGAACCCCGGCCCTCCTGTTCCACCCGTCACCAGCACTTTGCCATCCGGCAGGAGCGTGGCATTGAGTTGTCGTCGTGCAAACTGCATCGGCGCCACGGTTTCCCAGGCCGGATTGGGCTCATTGAAATCGATGATTTCAGCGGTGGCGGTCACGTCGTCATTGGGTTCTAAGTCTGGATCATCCACGCGACCGCCCCCCACAACCAGGATCTTGCCGGGGGCGTACATCACGGCTGCGCCGTACGTGCGAAGTCCAAAATTGTGCGCCGGCCCCGGGGTCCAGTCTCCTGTTTCCGTGTTGAGGAACCAGGTGTCTTGATCCGGACCAGCTTTGAATACCCTGCCGTCGGGGAGCACGAACATTCTCGGATACAGATCGACGCCGTGAGCCGCCGCCGCGTCCGCATTATCAATCGGAAGCGGCACAAATGTACCGCTGGCTTTCTCCCAAATTTCCGGCACGAGATTCTTTGTGTTTTCGTCGATGCTGCCCGACACAATCAGCATGTCTCCGCTGGGCAACGCGGTATTGGTGGGATACCAGCGACCCGCACTCATCGGAGGGAGCGCGGTCCAGGAATCGGTATTGGGGTCGTACAGGTTGGCATCCGCCAAGCCGATGAAGTCGTCCATGGGGTCTCCGCCGTGGTGGTGCCCGCCGGTGACGAGCAGCTTCCCGTCAGGCAAGAAGGCGTGCCCACTGCAGAAAAGGTTGTCGTCGGGCTGATCCGGAACGCTGAATTCGTTTGTTGTTGGGTTCCATAGTCTGGTGTCGCCGAATCGGTCCCAGAACATGACCTGCCCTGTCGGCAACAGATGCGTGTGAATTGCGACCAGGGGCCAGCTTGCTGGGTTGTCCCAGTTTCCAAGCACCGTGGACGTCTCGTCATCGAAAATGGTGATTCCCGCCGTGGACGTCCCGCCGACCACCCCCCCGACGGCATTGCTCAGCGACACCAGAAAAGTTTCGTCGCCCTCCAGATCGGGATCGTTCCAGATCGGCACGTTGAACGTTTTGCTCATTTCCCCAGTCCCGAATGAGAGTGTCGTGAGCCCGATGCCCGTGTAGTCGCTGCCGGCAGCGGCGCTGCCATTGGACGTGGAATATTGGACGGACACCGGCCCACCGCTGCCGCCGGTGCGTGTGACCGTGACCTGGGCGTTTGCCTGCGTCTCATGCGCAACATAGGAAACGGCGCTGAGCGACAGCAGCGTTTGCGAAGTGTTCATGAACTGCGCGTTGATGTTGTCGAGGTCGAAGTCGGCGGATTCACCCCCCGCCCTCGCCGCATAATGGAGCCGTCCCTCGTAGGGGGTGAATCCCGCGATCGCGAACTGATCAACCACGGCGACCGCCTGCCCGCCATTGGGCGTCAGGATCACGCTGACGTCCGAGAAGCCACCGCCAGGCCGCATCACAATCCGCGCGTGGATCCACTGGCCGCTGGCCAGGTCGAGCGTCGGGCTGACATCCACCTGCGCCAAGAGAGTCGAATTGAAATGGACCGAAATACTGTTGCTGAAATTCGCTCGAATAACGTCGTTGCCATCATCGTTGAGGTCATCGTTCTGATAGATGTCAAACCCGATGCCAAGCGAGCCGATATAGTTGGCTTCCTCGGCGGCCGCCTGCGGTTCGACGTTCGGCGTGGTATAGGTTGCCGTGTTGAGCAGTGCGAATGCAAAACCATCGGCACGGCCGATTCCCGGTGTGATCCGGAAATCGAAGTCCGCAATCACCTGGTTGAAGGCGCCGGCGTCGCTGGTCTGGAACGTGATGGTGTTGACGTTGGGGGGAGCCGCATCGTCCACCAACCGGAGAAACTTTCCGACCCCTGTCGGTCCCCCATCCAGCTCCGTGGCTCCCGGAGGATTGTTCACCTGCAACCGGTTGAACGGCGTGCCCGAACCAACATTGTCAAAGTTTTGAAGAGTGGACAGCAACAACCGGGGCTCGAGCCGCTCGATCACGGCCGGCACGGCTGAGTAATCCGCCCGCCTGTGCGGACGGTGTGGCACGGTGCGGGTCGTCAATCGCCGGAACACGGCGGTCAGCCAGGAGCGGGCTACCATGATGAAACGCCTTGTGCTGCTGAATCGAGAACCGGGCAGGGTCCGTGGAATCTCCGAATCGCGTGACGGCGTGGAATAGTTTTGTTCAACCGGTGCGTTCCGAAGACTTCACGTATCTCATAAATAACGGGGCGAGGTGCTACTCGACGACGTGATCGAGTTCGTCCAGCATTCCCCGTGGTGGTCACTGCCACGCGCGGTTCGCCGCCACCCGGCGAACCGCTTCAGAATAAACAATACCGACGGCGAGAAGGCGAAGTCCATGCTGAGAGCATCACAGGTTTCGTCTCCGCCTCCTGCGTGCTGTCAGAACACCGCCGTCATCAAGGAACGACAGCAATCTCTCGTGTGAGGCGGAGCCACCTCCGCTGCGACCAAACGAATCGTCGCGAGATCACGAAATAGCGTTGCGACCTTGCGAGCATCATGGCCGTCCCGCGAATGGCCGCTCCCACCCGTCAATAAATCGGTCATCAGCCGGCTTAACCGCCTGCAAGGGGAGCAAAGCGGTAGATGGGCGAGTGACACCGCAATGGGAGCTTGCTCCTTAATTTCTTCTCGCAACAACTGTTGCTCGTTGTTTGACTTCGCATGTCGCTGTGGAACAGTCTTGGAGACCCGATTAGGAAGCCGCGCGGTAGAACTTGAATGGCTGCCTTGATGAAGCTTGCCCCGTGTGGCATTCTGGGATGGTGTGTGGCGTGATGCGGCGCGAGGTGTCTTCGCGTTGAAGGGTTCAAGAGCACTGAGATGGGGAAGATTTAAGATGATGACTTTGAACGGAAGAAGCGGCGACGAGGGACGGGGTTCTCATGAGCGCGACCGGAATGTTGTCGGGTCAGCAACGCGGTCGGTTGCAACCCCGGAACAATCTGATCGTCGGAGCCTTTGGCGGTGCATGGGATGGGTCTTGGCGGTCATGGTTGCCGTGTTCTGCGCCGGGCAATGTTCCGCCGCAGAGTCGGTGGTGCTCGATGGCCCGAATCCGCACGTGACGTTCGATGATAATGATGGCACACTCCAGATGTGGGAGGTGTTTGGCGATGATACTGGGTTCGACATCATCGATCCCACCGCCGGCACGTCTCCGTTTCACGTCGATAAGGCCGCAGTGGACAACAGCCTGTTTATCAAAGCGAATGGTCAGATTGGCTTCGGCATAGCGACGCCTGACACAAATTCCCAGTTGGACGTTCGGTCCAGCGCGATCAACGGTTTGTTCCTTAAGCGAGCCGCCGCGAGCGTTCCGCATTTCCTGCGCATTGAGACTGACTCGGGTGTCTTCCGTACTGGTGTTCAGGGGAATGGTGACGCTCAGTTCGGTGCGCTCTCGGCTGGTAAGGGACTGAACCTGCTCGCCGGTGGCTCGACAAAGCTGTTGATGACTTCGACGGGCCAAATCAGTTTCGGCAATGCGCCGCCCGCCATCACCAACCGTGCGCTGGTGCATGATACCGGGGCGCATCTCAGCGCCGCCGGCGCGTGGGTGAGCGTCTCCAGCCGCGCGGCGAAGCAGGACATCGAACCGATTACCAGCGAACAAGCCCGCGACACCGTGCGCGCCCTCCAGCCTGTGGGATACCGTTACAAGAAAGAGCTCGATGAATACTATGTCGGCTTCATCGCCGAAGACGTTCCCGAACTGGTCGCCACCAATGACCGCAAGGGTCTCGCCTCGATGGACATCACCGCCGTTCTGACCAAGGTCGTCCAGGATCAGAGCGTTCAACTGGACTCGCAAAAATCACAGTTGGAAGACCAGCGGATCGCGATGGAGAAACAGCGGGTGGTCATCAAGCGGCAAGAGCAGTTGCTGGACGACCAGCAGGCCAGTCTGGCGGCGCTGATGAAGCGACTGGACGCGGTCGAACGTAATGCGACCGGCGCGACGTCCAATAAGTGACATCCCGGTTGTGTCTCTCCCCTGGTGTCGGGCGAGCGGCAGAAAAAACGTTTCCCTCCGGCGATGGGGGCTCCGTTGGGTTGTGTGTTCTTGGCGGAGTGGTGATTTGTTGAGGCCGCGGGATTGGCAGAAAGTGCCGGAGCGCGAGGGGGGCGGTTCGAACGGAGGCGTGCGGGCGGCGGAACCGGCGAAACGGGT
>JANODP010000039.1:0-7661 GCA_031412755.1 Schlesneria sp.
CGTGAGCCCCCTGAATTCGCGTGGATAGCAGTCGCGGCCGGATTCAGGGGGCTCACGCCCCCCGCTCCGAAAAATGGTGTTGAAACTGCTTCTACTGACTAATGCCCACTGACTCCTTTCGATAGAACTCGACCGTTTTCTGCACACCCTCTTCCAGCGTCGTCGCCCGCCAGTCGTGGAAGAGGTCCGAAATGTAGTGCGGCTTCGGCGGGATGTTGGAAGCGATCGCGGCACCATCGACGGTGATCCGCAAGCCCGCGCCGGGAACGACTCGGTCGATGACGCCGACAAACTCTTCGGTCGTCGCGAGTTGGCTCGGCAGATCGACCACGGTCGAACCGCGAGGCGTCTCGAGCGCCGATTGGACGAAGGCGCGCGCCACATCTTCGACATAGTCGTAACCGACGCGGCCGGTGTAGCTGATCGAGTACGGTTCGCCCAACGCCGCCGCCCGACAGGCTTGAGACGGACCGGCGGTCAGCCCCGCGGTTCGCTCCGGACCATAGGCGACATGCGGCCGAATGCCGACCGATGCGATGCCGAAGTGCCGCCAGTACTGCTCGGCAATCGAATCGACCGCCATCTTGAACGCCCCGTAAAACGACGGCGGCCGGTTGTCGGCGACGGTCAGTCCCAGCGAGTTGTCGTCCACCTCGGGGCCGTAGACCGCGTAGGAACTCGCGTACGAAATCCCCTGGATCCGTCCGGCACAGGCCCGAGCCAGTTCAAACAAGGCGACGCTCCCCAGCACGTTGACCTCGCACCCGGCAAACGGATCCTGCTGACAGTTCGGAGTCAGCAGCGCCGCGAGATGAATGATGTGCGAGACACGCTGCTCGTCGGCCGTCCGTTGCAACAGCCCGCGATCCAGCAGACTCCCCGCGACGAATGCGACCTTCGACGCGGCGGCCCCGAGGATGCGCTGCCAACGCTCATCATTCTGCTGCACGTCAAACGCCACCGGCCGCAACCCGCGCGACAACAACTCGCGCAGCACCCACGTGCCGATGAATCCGCCGCCACCGGTGACCAGAACCGAATCGCTCATCGCGCCCTCTGCTGTCTGCCACTCACCCTAATGACTAATGACCAGTGACTAATGACCAACGCCATTCACCACATTCGGCAACACGTCCCCGCGCAGTGCCATCGCCGCGAGATTGGCCGCCGTTTCCCGCAGCTTTCGCACGGCCGGGACGCTGCACGAGGCGATGTGCGAGGCGACGATGACGTTGTCCATTTTCAGAATCGGATGATCGGCGGGAATCGGTTCCGGAGCGAACACATCCAGCGCGGCGGCCGAGACGTGGCCACTCTGCAACGCTTCGGTCAGCGCGGCGGAATCGACGAGATCGCCACGAGCCACGTTGATCAGGATCACTCCACGCCTCGCGATCGACAGCGAATCGCGATTGATCATCCCGCGAGTCTGCGCCGTCGAGGGGCAATGCAACGAAATGACGTCCGACTGACAGAGCAGTTCACGCAGGGCGACCGGTTTGCAACCGGCCTGCTCGATCTCTCCCGCCGCGACGACCGGGTCATGCACGAGGACCTGGCACTTGAACGCCCGCAGCCGGGCCACCACTTCGCGGCCGATCCGACCAAAGCCGACCACTCCCACCGTGAGGTCCCGCAGCGCCCGCATCTGGTCGAGCGGAGTCGCCAAGCCCCATTTTCCCTCGCGGTTCCGCACGCAGTTGGTCACGACCTGCCGCGTCGTTGCCAGCAGAAAAGCCAGCGTCTGATCGGCCACTTCGTCGATGCAGTAGTCCGGCACGTTGCAGACCGGAATGCCGCGCGTCTTCGCCGCCTCAAGGTCCACGTTGTCCACGCCGATGCCGTAGCGCACGATCACTTTCGCCTGTCGCATGCTGGCGACGACGTCGGCATTCACGGGAGCGAACTGCGTGATGACCGCGTCGGCAGCGGCCACCAACTGCGGCAACTCGGCCGCCGTCCGCTTCTCCTTCCAAGCAACAACGTCGTGACCCAGCGGCCGGAGAATCCCTTCCTCAATGTCGAGGCTCGGAAACGAGTAGTCGGTGATCGCGATCTTCATCGAGGTGAGTCCTTGGTCATTAGTCACTGGTCATTAGCAAGAAAGGCCCGGGCTTGTGCCCAATGACTCTCGCTGTGGATTGCCGGAATTCAATTGCCGGACCATCATGGGCGTCGCCCGCCGTCCCGGCAACGAAGCCCGCTTCACTTTTTCCCTCCCGCGAAAGCTGACCACCCGCAACGGCGAACAACAACCATGAGACGAACGATCTGCCTGACTGCGATGCTGGTGGCGAGTCTGTTGGCGACGGGGGACTATCCCGCCCGCGCCGACGAACGCGACGACCTGTTTGAGGCCAAGATTCGGCCGGTGTTGGTCGGAACGTGCTTTCGCTGCCACGGCGACGCGAAGACATCCGGCGGATTGCGGATCGATTCGCGCGAGACGTTGCTCAAGGGAGGCGAGTCCGGTCCCGCGATTGTGCCGGGGAAGCCGGAGGAGAGCCTGCTCATCAAGGCCATTCAGCGGCAGGCGGATGTTTCGGCGATGCCACCCGAGAAAGACAAGGCTCTGCGGGCCGATCAGGTCGCGGCGTTTGTCGCGTGGATCAAAGCGGGAGCCGTCTGGCCCGCCAAGACCGCGAAGTTTGAAGTCGCGAAGCACTGGGCGTTCGAGCCGGTCCGCGATGTCGCGCCGCCCGTCGTTCAGGACAAGGCGTGGGTCAAGAGCAGCATCGACTCCTTCATTCGAGCGAAACAGGAAGCGGCGGGAGTTCGCCCCGCGCCGTCCGCCGACAAACTCACGCTGATTCGCCGCGCGACGTTTGATCTCACCGGTCTGCCGCCAACTCCCGAAGAGGTTCTGGCGTTTGAGAAGGACGCCTCACCGCAGGCATTCGAGACGGTCGTCGATCGGCTCCTCAAGTCACCGCACTACGGTGAACGGTGGGGACGGCACTGGCTCGATGTTGTGCGATACGCCGACACGGCGGGTGAGACGGCAGATTATCCGGTGCCGCTCGCCTGGCGCTACCGCAACTACGTCATCGACGCCTTCAACAACGACAAGCCCTACGACGAATTCCTGCGCGAGCAGATCGCGGGCGACGTGCTCGCGGGGCAGGGGCCGCGCGAGCGCTACGCCGAACAAGCCACGGCTACCGGCTATCTCGCGATCTCGCGGCGGTTCGGCTTCGATTCCGAGAACTATCACCACCTGACCATTCAAGACACGATCGACACGCTGGGACAGACGGTGCTCGGACTGAGTCTTGGCTGCGCACGGTGTCACGATCACAAGTTCGACGCCGTCTCGATGGACGACTACTACGCGCTCTACGGCATTTTCGATAGCAGCCGTTATTCGTTCCCCGGTTCCGAGCAGAAACAAAAGGTCCGCTCGATGCTGCCGCTGTTGCCGCCGAGCGAATCGCTGCCGAAGTGGCGCGAGTTCGAGGGGCGAGTGGCCTCGATTGTGGCCAGCCTGGAAAAACAGAAGCAGCCCGTCCCGGCGGCCATCCTCCGTTCGCTGAACGATCTCGACGGCGACTTCGAGATGCAGGCGGCCGCGGCGGGAGGAAGCAACGGCGTGCTCGTTCCGCCGTGGCTTTACGAGGGCAAGATCGCCGTGACGAACGCGGCTCAAAGCCCGTTCAAAAACTTCTATCCGCGCGGCAAGGTCGGCGCGAGCGTCCCCGCCGGGGCAGGGGAGTACCGGATTGCTCAAGCGCTGTATCAACATCGTTCGCGAGACAACAGCGACACGCTGCACGTGAACCTCGACTTCCGTGTCGCGACGCCGGACGCCAGCGCGAAGGGGCGGCATCGCTTCTGGATCGGAGCCATGCCTGCCTCACCCGCCGTCGAAGTGCTCATCTCGTCGGAAGCCGTTTCGCTGCGAAGTGGCGAGACCATCGAAAGCCTCAGCCCCGTGAAGCCGAACCAGTGGCACAACCTGCAACTGACTCTCGATCTGAAGCGCCGAACCGTCTCAGGCAAAGTCGGCATGCCGGGAAGTTCGGCCGAGTTCACAGCGAAACTGTTCTCACCAAGTTGGACCGGCGCGATCGACCTCATCGTGCTCGACTCGCTCGGCCAGACGGAGACGAAAATTCCGGCGATTGAATTCGACAACCTCGGCGTACAGGACGCGCCGATCGCACCCGCCTCGACCGAACTGCCCATGCCCACCGTCGCGGCAAGCGGGCTCGATCCCGCCGCGCTGACGAAGGAATTGGAAGAACTCACCGGATTCGATGGCGACTTCGAGTTGCAAGCCAAAGACGCTCCGCCAGCCAGCCCGTGGGGGCCGGGACCGAACAGCGTCGTGAAGATGTCGCCAAACTCGCAAAGTCCGTTTCTCAATGCCTTCGCGCCGGGAGAGCTGGGCGTCCACATGCCGAATCGCGGCGAATACGACGGCTTCGGCCGGACGGTCGCCAACGCGAAGCCGAACGAGGAGGGGCGGTTCTTCGCCGGCTTTGATTTCCGCTGCGCGAGCAAGGACGCGGGAGGCAACGGCTCGTGGCGCTACTACCTCGGACACGGCCCGGGCAACTCGGCGGCGGTCGAGTTGTTCTTCAACGTCAACGAGTTCTTCCGTCGCAGCGCCGATGCACGGGAAGCGGTCAGCCCGCTGGTCGTTGGCGAGTGGTATCAGGTTCAACTGACGCTCGACCTGAAAGCCAAAACCTACAGCGGGCTGCTCGCGGCGAAGAGCGCAACGAAAACAACAGAATTTTCGGGCCAGTTGGCCTCCGGCTGGGACGGCACCATCGATTACACGTTCATCGACAGCTACGGCCACATCGGCGGCGTGCGGCCCGCGCTGGATGCCGACAACTTTGTCATCGCCGAGAAACCCTTGCCGCCCATCGACGCGGCACCCGTGTCCGTGACCAAGAAGACGTCCGAGTCGCGTCGTGCCAAAGTGAAAGAACTGCGTCAACAACTCGTGTCACTTCAGGCAAACGCGGAGTTGTCGAAGCAGGAACTCAACAAGCTGCTGGCCGAGGGACCGTTCGCGATGACCTACGGCATGGCGGAAGGGACGCCTCACAATGTACGGATGCAACTGCGTGGCGAGCCGGATCAACCCGGCGTCGAAGTCCCGCGCGGCTTTGTCAAAGTCCTGGGAGGCGGTCCGCTGGATGCAGAGACCCGGGGCAGCGGTCGGCTGGAACTCGCGCAGTGGCTGACTCGCCCCGACAACCCGCTGACCGCGCGCGTGATGGTCAATCGGATCTGGCAGTATCACTTCGGGCGGGGCCTCGTGAAGACGCCCAACGACTTCGGCGTCCGCGGGCTGCCGCCGACGCATCCCGAGTTGCTGGATCATCTCGCGACACAGTTCATCAAGAGCGGCTGGTCGGTGAAGGCGATGCACCGGTTGATGATGCTGAGCGCGACGTATCAGCAGGCGTCGGTTGCGGGAGCAGGGACGAGAGGGACGGAAAGGACCGAAGTGGCAGAGCAGTACGTTTCGTTTGCGCGTCGCCGGTTGAGCGCCGAAGAAATTCGCGACGCGATCCTGTTCGTCAGCGGTGAATTGGATCCGACCCCCGCGCAGGAGCATCCCTTTCCGACGCCGATCAACTGGGGCTACACGCAGCACGGACCGTTCAGCGCCGTCTATGACCACAACCAGCGCAGCGTCTATCTCATGACCCAACGGCTCAAGCGGCATCCGTTCCTCGCGCTGTTCGACGGAGCGGACCCGAATGCCACAACCGCCGAACGTCTGGGAACGACGGTGCCAACTCAGGCGCTGTTCTTTCTCAACGATCCGTTCGTCCACACAAAAGCCGAGAAGTGGGCGACACGCCTGCAGGCCGCCAGTCCCGACGAAATGCAGCGGATCGAACACGCCTGGCTGCGCGCGATCGGACGACCTCCCACCGAGATCGAACGAGGCGAGGCGACCGAATTCCTCGCAGCCTGTCGAACCGAGCTAGCCGCCGCGAAAATGGACAACGTCGAAACTCGCGCGCTCGCCGCCTACCTGCGCACGCTGATCGGAAGCAACGAATTTTTGCATGTGGATTGACCTCGAAGAGAGATAAACGACCGCCTTCGGAACACTGATCGCCACTCATCTTCACTGATCCTGCAAGCCTTGATTTAATCAGTGGTTATTAGCGTCGATTAGCGTTCCCAATATCTTCAGGACATTTTCATGAACGACCGAATGACGTTTGATCCCACCCGCCGCGGCCTGTTGCGTTCGATGATCGGCGGCTCGATGCTGCTGCCGGGAATCGTGTCGCAGTTGCTGGCCGAGGACGCCGCGTCGTCGAATCCGGCCGATCCCCTCGCGCCGAAGCCGACTCATTTTTCGCCGAAGGCGAAGCGCGTCATCTTCCTCTACATGAGCGGCGGCGTGTCGCACATCGACTCGTGGGATCCCAAACCAAAACTGTTTGCCGACGCGGGCCAGACGGTGCCGGTCAACGAGTTTCAGGGGCGCAAGGGGGACTACAAGATGTTCCTCAAGCGTCCGCAGTGGGAGTTCGCGCCGCACGGCAAGTCGGGCACGGAAGTCAGTTCGCTGTTCCCGCACATGGCCGAGTGCGTCGATGACCTGTGCGTGATCCGTTCGATGAAGTCGGACCACACCAATCACTACGAGGCGACGCTCGGCATTCACACGGGCTCGTTCACGTTCGCCAGGCCGAGCATCGGCTCGTGGGTCAGTTACGGGCTGGGGACGGTGAATCGCAACCTGCCGTCGTTTGTCGTGATCGCCCCGCAATCGCCCTACGCGGGTGGACAAGTCTGGGGCAGCGACTTCCTGCCGGGTGCTCATCAAGGGACGCTCGTCGTCCCCGGCCCGGAACCTGTCGCCAACATCCAGCGGCGCGCCGCGAGCAGCCGGTTGCAAGAGTTGGAACTCGGCGCGATGTCCCGGCTGAACCAGCGCCATCTCGCGTCGCGTGCCGACGATCCGCTCCTCACCGCGCGGATGAAGTCGTTCGAGACCGCCTTCGGCATGCAGGCCGAGATGCCGGACGTGTTCGATCTCTCGAAGGAGACTGACGACACGCTGAAGCTCTACGGTTTGGAACGAGGCAGCACGAAGGGTTTCGCATGGCAATGCCTCGTCGCCCGCAGGCTCGCCGAACGGGGAGTCCGCTTCGTCGAGTTGATCGATGTCGGCTCGTCGGGCAACTGGGACGCGCACGGCGACATGCTGACGCACGCGCCGCTGGCGAAGAACATCGACCAACCGATCGCCGGCCTGCTGCGCGACCTGAAACAACGCGGCATGCTGGAAGACACGCTCGTGGTCTGGACGACCGAGTTCGGCCGCACGCCGTTCAACGCCGCCGCAGACGCCAAGGGTCGCGAACATCACCACTGGGTCTTCTCGTCCTGGCTGGCCGGCGCGGGCGTGAAGCCCGGCATCACTTACGGCGAGTCGGACGAGTACGGCATCAACGTCGGCAAAAACCCGGTCCACGTCCACGACTTCCACGCCACGATCCTGCACCTGATGGGCCTCGACCACGAACGCCTCACCTACCGCCACACGGGCCGCGACTACCGCCTGACCGACGTGCATGGGAATGTGGTGCGCGACATCCTGGCGTAGAAGCCGTTTCAAAACGAGAAAAATCAATCATTCTTAACACAATTCCTTCGGAGCGGGGGACGTGAGTCCC